>JAQBTI010000055.1 GCA_027624995.1 Chloroflexota bacterium | reverse complement strand
ACACCGGCGTGACGGACTTCGAACGTTCAATCGGAACGGATATCCGTCGGGAGCTCGATCTGACAGCGGAAGACGTGCTGTTGATCATGGCCTCGAACATCGTGCCCGGGAAGGGCCAGGTCGACCTACTGGCGGCCATGGAAATGCTGGTCGGCGAGTTCTCCCACCTCCATCTCTTGATCGCAGGGGCACCGGTCGACAGCCACGCCGAGTCGATGAAATACTATGAAGCCGTCCGGGAGTTAGCGGCCCAAGACACTGTGGCGGCCAACGTGCATCTTCTTGGATGGCGCTCCGACATCAGGGACATTCTGGAAGCGTCCGACGTATATGTCTCGACGTCCTATGGCGAGTCGTTCCCCGACACCGTGCGGGAGGCAATGTCAGCGGGCAAACCTGTGGTGGTTACGGATGTCGGAGGCACGTCCGAGTTGGTTCGTGTCGGAGAAAGCGGCTACTTATTTCAGCCGGGGGATGTCCCGTCGCTGGTCGGGTATCTGCGCGAGCTTGCGCAAGCCCCCGCCCTGAGAATGGAGATGGGCATAGAGGGCAGACGGATCATTGAGGAAAGGTTTTCCACCGCTGCCTATGTCCGCGAGTTCGAGGACATGGTACTGAGTTCGTCGTCGCCCGGCAACAGAAGGTGGGATCGCGGATCACCCGTGGACACAACCATCGACTCCGGCATTCCGTGAAGATCGCCATAATCATTCCCAACGACTTTTCCATCGTCTGGTTCTGTGGAGAGTTGGTCAAAGCGCTGCAGGCTGGTGGAAGGAATGAGGTGTGCGTGATCAGCGATATACATGACGGATACGCGCGGGGTCACTATGCCGACACCATGAAGGAATGGGGCCTCGAACACATTCCGGTCGAGTTCTACAGGTTTGTAAACCCCTTGAGGGATCTCAAGTATCTGCTGTCGCTCCGGAGAATCTTGCGGCAACAGGACGTCGACATGGTTTTGAACATATCTACGAAGCCCAACCTGTACGGCTCCATTGCCGCTCGGCTCGTCGGTGTGGACAGGATCGTCTGCTCTGTCTGGGGCTTGGGTTTGGCCTTCGCCGATGCCAAAGGTGTCAAGGCCAGGACTCTCCGCATGATCGTCAAGGCGTTATATAGAATCGCTTTCGGTGTGAGCGACAAAGTGTGGTTCACCAACAAGATCGATCACGACTACATGCTGTCTCTAGGCATCGTGGCTCCGCACAAGGCGGTGCTGACCAAGAACTATGTCAACACGGAGGATTTCAAACCTTCGGCCGTGCCGGAGGAGAAACAACTCGCGTTACGTAGAGAACTCGGAATCTCTGACCGTGATAAGGTCGTCATCATGCTGGCGAGGATGAGTTGGGCAAAGGGTGTGAGGGAGTATGTTGAGGCGGCAGAGGTGCTGCGGAAGGAGATGCCGGACCTGAAGTTCGTCCTCGTTGGGCCCGAGGATGTCGGGAGTTCCGATAGCGTTCCCCGATCGTACCTGATCGAAAGTGCGGACCACGCTAACCTTATGTGGCTGGGATTCCGAAGGGACGTTAGGGAGCTCTATTCGATATCCGACGTGGCCGTGTACCCGTCCTATTACAGAGAAGGTGGGTATCCCCGGGGCTTGACGGAACCGATGGCCATGGGCAAACCGGTCATCACGACCGACAGCATCCATTGCAGTGGAACCGTGGAGCATGGGAGGAACGGATTTGTCGTGCCGATCAGGGACTCCGCGGCTCTTGCCGGTGCGATTAGACAGATCGTGTGCGATGATGAGCTGGCGAAGAACTTCGGAGAATACTCGAGGATGAAGGCGGTCAACGAGTTCGACGAAAAAAGGATCATTCGCCAGGTTGTGCAACAAATCATGTAGAAGGCAGGTTGCCCCTGTCTCACCGAGTCTATCCGAATCACGAGGACGAAATGCTTGGATCCCGCGAGACTGAAGGTGGAGGATGGGAGGATAGGAAGCAGAAGGAGATTGAGCACTCCGACCGTCGCAGGCAGATCGTCACCGGGTACGAGTACCAAACGGACGCCTCCGACCATGACCTGCGGCGGGACTTCGTAAGAAATCACGAAGAGTACGAGAGGCACTTCTCGAACACGAAGTTCTATAGTATTACGCGGTCGAGCTTCGCCTACCGAGACGCCTTGTTGTATTCAGATATTCAGGGCAAGACGGTGCTCGACTACTGTTGTGGGAATGGCGAAATCGGCGTTGCCATGGCGGCCCATGGTGCGGAGCGGGTACACGGCATCGACATATCACAAGTCGCCGCCGATAACGCGACGGGACTGGCACGGATAGAGGGCGTCGAGGACCGGTGCTCATTCGAAGTGATGGACGCGGAAGACATGCAGTTCGAGGACAATACATTCGACGTAGTCCACGAGTATGGCGCTTTGCACCACTTGGACTTGGAAGCCGCGTTCCGAGAGACCTCTCGAGTCCTGAAGCCCGGCGGCCGGCTGGTCTGTTCGGAAGCGTTGCGTCACAATCCTCTGATTCATAACTATCGCAAACGGACGATGCATCTCCGGACCGAGTGGGAGGTCGACCATATCCTCGGCGTCCCTGAAATCCTCTCCGGTGGAGAGTATTTCCAGGACGTCAAGGTGCGATTCTTTCACCTCGCGGCGTTAGCCGCGATTCCTTTCCGGAAGCATCGCATTTTCGGCGGCCTGTTGGGGGCCTTGGAGCGAGTGGACAACGTGTTGCTTAGTATTCCGTACCTTCAGCGCTTGGCGTGGGTGGCGGTCATCGAGTACAGCAATCCGCGTAAGTAGTGCAGGAGACAAGAGCCGTGTTTCCATTGCTCTCCCCATAGAGAACGAGGGGGGGAAGGATGGGAGCGAAGCGCGCCTTCGACCTGATGACGGCTTCCATTGGGTTAGTGATACTCTCACCGCTGTTCGTGGTGATCGCCTGCGCCGTCAGGTGCGACACGCGTGGCCCCGTGTTCTACCGCGGCGTACGGACCGGGCTAAACGGAATACCATTTCGGATCATAAAATTCCGGACGATGGTACCCGACGCAGAGAGTCTCGGTAGTAGAGTGACGGCTCGGGACGATGCACGGGTGACTCGGGTCGGCAGGGTACTTCGAAGATACAAGCTTGATGAACTGCCCCAACTGATCAACGTCATCAAAGGGGACATGAGCGTCGTTGGGCCCAGGCCCGAAGTGTCTGAGTATACCGCTCTCTATACCGATGAAGAGCGCCTCATTCTCTCCGTACGCCCGGGGATTACGGACTACGCCTCCATCGAGTTCGTTCAGTTGGGTGAGGTCGTCGGAAGTGACCTGCAGGACGGGGCTTTCGAGGACCGGGTGCGAAAGGTGTTGGAAGTCAAGAATGCGTTGCGGGTGAAATATGTCCACGAGCAGACGCTGATGGGTGACATCAAGCTCATTCTGCTGACGTTAAAAAAGCTGATCACAGGTCGATGATGGAGACGGTTCGTCTAGCCAACACAGATCTCGTCATATCAAGAATCGGTTTCGGTTGTGGACCCTTGGGGGGAACCGATTGGGGCCCATTCGACGAGCAGGAATCGATGGCCTCAGTGTCGAGAGCCGTTGACTTGGGAATCACGTTTTTCGACACTGCGGACGTGTATGGGCTGGGTCGTTCCGAGCGGCTCCTCTCCAGGGCGTTGGCAGAACACCGGCACGACGTGGTCATCGCATCCAAGTGTGGGGTGAACTGGGAGGAAGGCCCCCCGGGACAACGGGCCAGGACCTTCTACGATAGCAGCCCGAAAAGGGTGGTCGAAGCTCTGGAAAACAGCCTACGCCGATTGCGTGTTGATGCCATTCCTCTCTACTTCCTCCACTGGCCGGACCCGCACACACCGCTCGCCGACACGGTAGAGGCGATCATCCGATGTCAGGACGCCGGGAAGATTCGGCACTTCGGGCTATCCAATTTCTCCGCAGCTCAAATTCGCGAGGTCTGCTCCGCCACTAATGTGGCTGCGGTGGAAATGCAGTACAGCCTCATCGATCGAAGCGCTGAAAGGGAGATCCTCCCCTGTTGTCGGGAGTTGGGGATCAGTGCCATTACGTACGGTTCACTGGCCCAGGGTCTCCTCGCGGGAAACTACGACGCCGAGACACGGTTCGAACAGGATGATCGCCGACGTCACCTGCGGCACTTCGGGGGCGAGGAACTTCAAGCCAACATGATGATCGTTCGTCGTTTGAAAGAACTCGCAAGGCAACGCCAGAAGTCCCCGGCACAGCTTGCCATGCGATGGGCGCTAGACAATCCGGCCGTATCTGGTATCATCGCGGGGATTAGGTCCCGAGGTCAGTTGAAGGACAATGTCGAGGCACAGGGGTGGAGCCTTGATCCCGCCGACTATCGATATCTTGTTTCCGGATAGGCGCTCGCGAGACGGCCGAGTACGAGCCCGGTTCATGACTCAAGAAACAGCGTCCCTGCTTTTCTGCCTGAGATTCTATGGCATCTAATAGGCTTCGTAAGAACCCAGAGATGTACGAGGGCCTTTTGGCTTCCGTGGAGGCCACTTTGGCCGCGGAAGGACAATCCTACCGCGTCATCGAATGTGGTCCATTCGAGGTGAACTGCTTCTCAATCTGCTTTTGGGCCACTTTGATGGGGCCCACGGGCAGGAAGGAAGTATACGTCAAGATCCCTAAAGTCATCTTCTACGATAAGGAGAAGGAAACGCTTGGGACCCTCGCTGATGAAGATGTGAGGCTGGCAGAAGACGAGTACGAAAGTCTCGTCTACTTATCAAGCCATTGGGATGGCGCCGACATCAGTGTGACGTTCGTTAAACCGTTGGGCTTTGTCAGGGAATTCAACGCGATCATCACGGAACGCGTCATGGCCGATCACCTTTTCCGCCAATATCGGAGGTCCGATCTTTGGGGGAGGTTGCTTGGCCGTGTCCGCCCAGACCCCCTTCCAGACGCGATGTCTAGGCTGGGTGAAGCCTTAGGGAGGTTTCACAGGAAATCCAGCGGTCCCGTGGTATGCGATGTCGACCCCATCCTAGGGAAGATACATGGGTACATGCTCGAGTTACGGAGATACGGCGTAGATTCCGCATGTCTCGATAAGATCGCGCGACGCCTTAATAGATCGAAGCATCTGAAGCTCACTTCCCGCCGGGCTGTGAATTTGAAGGGAATTGACATTCGGCAGGTATTCGTCGACCAACACAGCGGACTGTACCTCCTGGACCCGGGCAGAATGAAGCACGGGTTCAGGGAGGTGGACCTGGCCCGTTTCGTGGTTACGTGCCGAATTCTGTACTGGGGGACTGCGGCCATCTTGTTCCAGTTGACACCGAGCAGCCGCTACGAGAAGAGCTTCCTCGAAGCCTACGCCCACGTAAACGACATTTCGGAGACGGCACTCGGCATATTGATCCTTAAGGAACTCTTCAAGCACTGGAGAATGGCACACGTTAGCCTGGAAAAAAAGCGATGGCCTCGCGTCAATAAGGTCCTTCTGAAGAAGTTGTATGTTGATCGGTTTTATGAGCGGCAGTTGTCCCGCGAATTATCAAAATGGGAGGCGGCTGGTGGAGTACGAACGGCACACTAAGAACGCCTACCGGAATAAGGAGAAGGCGAAGGCGTACTTGGAGCAATACACAAAGGGTACGAAGTGGGCCCGATTCACGATGTGGCGACAGCGGGCGCTGATCGAGAGGATCTTGGATCGGTGTGATCTGACTGCATCAGACCGCGTCTTGGACATACCGTGTGGCACCGGGCTTATCGGTAGGATCCTCATGAATAATCCAGCCCGTGTGATCGGCTCGGACATCTCCATCGAAATGATGGATCTCGCGCGGAGCGAGTATGGTGAGAATCGGTTCCATGGGTTCGTTCAGGCGGACATCACGGCGACACCGTTCGCCCGGGAATCGTTCGCCTGCGTAGTGGTTCTAGCCTTGATGCATAGACTGCACGAGGAGCTGAGACGGGAGGTGCTCTCAGAAGTAGCAAGTCTCTCTACTAGGTATGTCATCATGTCGTACAGCGTCGAGAGTCGCTCTCAGAGGGTGAAGCAGCGGATATTGAAGACCCTTCGTCCCTCCCATATGCCGGCCCCATCATCAGTGCCGCTCCCCGAGATACTTCGGGAAATAGGCTCGCACGGATTCACAGTGCTGAGCATCTCCCACATCGCTTACTTCCTTTCCGCGAAAGTCGTGCTGCTGCTGGAAAAGAAGGCTCGACGCGACCTTTCTGACGGCGGACGCCGACTTGGGTCAAGTAGCCGCACGGCGACCTAACGCCCCTTGACCCAAGCGGGACCCCCCATGGAAGATCAGCCTGGTTAGTGTGATCATGAATCGCATGGACGAGGAGAAACACCGCGAGGCAGTCGACCCCTGTGCAGGCAAAGGTACCGGAACTGGAAGATCGTGTTCTGGGACGATGCCCCCACCGACACGAGCCCAGGGCTGGCTCAGGCCTACGGCTCGCGCCTGCGGTACTATCGCGGCGAGGATACAATTCCGACCGGTACGGGTTGTAATAGCGGCGCGCCATCTTTGTTGCCATGTTCTTCCCCTACGAGCTGCATTGCGATTAAGCTCTTTCTTCAGAGGCCGCGCCATATTGCACTACTCGGTTGAGGAAGTATGAAATACTTGGTTACGGGCGGCGCTGGTTTCATCGGGTCCCATCTCGTGGACGACTTGTTGGACTCTGGTCATGAGGTGCTCGTAATCGACGATCTTTCTGCCGGCGCGCCTGAGAATCTTCGTGTTGATGGACGATGCCAGCTGCTGACGAGGAAGGTACAGGATACGGAGCTCAGGTTGGACGAGGGGATTGATGGCGTGTTCCATCTTGCCGCTCAGTCTTCGGTACCGCTGTCGGTGGAAGACTTCTTTAATAGCAGCGCGAACAATGTATTGAGCACGCTAAAGGTGTTTAGTTGGGCGAGAGAACTCGGCGTGCCCGTCGTATATGCTTCGTCGTCTGCGGTCTACGGCGAGCTAGCGGAGGGTGACGATACGTCTGACGCGACGCACCTGATCTCGCCCTATGCGGTCGACAAGTTGACTATGGAGCAGTACGCCGCGATGGCGTGGGAGCTGTACGGAGTCCCGTCCGTAGGGCTGAGGTTCTTCAACGTGTACGGTCCAAGACAAGATCCCAACAGCCCGTACTCGGGGGTGATCTCCGTGTTCATCAAGCGGGTTAACGGTGGCGACGTAGTAACCGTCAACGGTGGGTATCAAACGAGAGACTTCGTCTATGTCAATGATGCCGTGAGGATCGCGGTGAGGTCCATGAGCATCCTGGCAACAAGACCTGTGTGTGAGCGAGTCAACGTCTGCACGGGCAGAGCTACGACCATCAGCGCGCTATTGGACGCCGTCGTTGACATCATCGGAAAGACGCCGACAGTGGAGACAAGGGAGCTGCCTCCCGGAGATCCGGAGAAGTCGAGCGGGACGTGGGAGAAGATGTGTGAGATGTTCTCCATTCCTCTCGACGACTTCACACGTTTGGAGCGAGGGCTGGGAGAAACAATAGGGGGAAGCAACGGATGAGGTACGAATGGGCCGTCGTGGGCGGCGGAATCGCCGGAATCGTCTTGACCGAGATTCTGGCGAGGGAGGGGCATAGCGTGGTGCTGATCGAGCAAGGCGACAAGTTGGCCGGAGATACGACCGGCCTGTTCCATGAGTGGATTCATACCGGATGCCTCTATACCCTCGCCCCGAACCACCTCCACACGCTGAAGTTCCTCTTAGGTGCCGTCGATGACCTGCTCGAGTATTATGGTGCCTTTGAGCGTATGAATGTCGTCCCCACTGAGGCGGGTCTCCGACTCGAAGATGGTCCTGGGTGGTTCGCCCCCAACTACATTCACTTCAAGTACAGACTGAGAAGAGCTAATCTGCCGTGGCTGATGGTTATGTCGCGATCGATGTATCTGATCGAGCTCATTAAGGATCACGACTGGCTGAGACGGCGTGCGGGGAAACTCTACGAGGTGTCTGTCACCGAGCAATTAGGCGCCGCGCTCAGTAGGGTGCGTGACATCACCTCAAGTCGCGAGAGATTCCTGGATGTCGAGACTTCGGACTTCACCACAAACTCCAGGCTGCTGTTGCGAGATCTCGTAGCTACTGCTTTACACAATCACGCGGAGCTTTCACTGGGGAATCCCGTTCTGAGAATAGAGAATCGAGATACTCACAAGGCCGTGGTCACCGAGAAGGGGACCATCAAGGTAGACAGGGTAGCAATCTGTACAGGTAGGAACATTCCCCAGTTCATGAACGTGAAAATAAAGACCACGATCGCTCCGATCGCAGTCGTAAGAGGACTCCATCCGAGTACGGAGTCGTTTGTTGAACTTGACTACGTGACTAAGAACTGTATCAACCTGCTGACCAAGCCGGACGGCGTTGGCTTGATCGGGGGAATAAGCGTTGACGGTGAGGCGGCGGCGGCGAAGTATCTCGAATACGTCATTGGGCAACACCAGAAGCGGACTCCAGGAATTGAAGTCGTCGGAAGGTACAACGGCCTGAAGAATGAAATCACGTTCAGGAATCAAGACCGGAATTACCTTTACCACATTGTCCCGACGGAGCCAGGTATTTGGGCCGTCGTCCCCGGCAAGTTCACGCTGGGATTCAGCTTGGCGGTGGAGTTCTATAGGCGGGTGTATCACCGAAACCCGAGGAAGTTCTTTGATACCGTCACCGATCGAGGGGAGGCGTCCGGATTTGTGTCGGAGACCGTGTGGCATGACATGATAAACAACGTCGTACGTAGTCCGACTTGACGTATCTACGGAATCGGGTGATGCGCATGCCTTAGAAGCAGTGCAGATTGACACGGGTAAGCGGCAAGGGGTATGTTCACTGAGTGAACAGTTCGAGCACCTCCTCTTGATCTAGGCTTCTCCCGAATGGAGACCGACTCGACGACGCTCAATGTCTTGCGCCTGCTCGCCGTGAGCCCGCGCCTCTCGCAACGTGAGGTCGCGTCGACCGTGGGGGTGAGTGTTGGGAAGGTGAACTACTGTCTGCGTGCCCTCATCTGCAAGGGGCTCGTGAAGGCGAAAAACTATCGGAAGAGCAGCAACAGGCTCGCCTATCTGTATCTTCTGACCCCGGCAGGGGTCGCCGCGAAGGCCGACCTGACGCGGCGATTCCTGGCCCGCAAGGTGAAGGAGTATGAAGCCTTACGTCAGGAGATCGAGGAGTTGAAGTCCGAGAGCGAGTTCCTCTCGGATGCAGAATAGGGCGTTTTCTCACCGTTGACTCGTGAGTTGTCTTCGCGAGACAGGATTCACCGAGGCGGATTACCGCGGCCGAAGATCCAAGCGGCTTGTGCAACTTCCGGCACCTTGGCGACTCCGCCCACCGCGACGCGTAATTGAGCTGGTTATGACTACAGACCCTTCGTCGACGATTGTTGCGTGCCGCATTTGCGAGTCCGCGAAGATCACGCCGGTGCTCGATCTAGGGCGACAAGCGCTCGCAAACAGCCTTCGCCGCGAACGGGCCGATACGCTTCCCACTTATCCGCTTATTATCTGCCGCTGCGACGAATGCGGAACGATTCAACTGACCGAGACCGTGGCGCCTGAGATTCTCTTTATGGACTACGTCTGGGTCACCGGCACGTCCGAAGGTGCGCGGGATTATAGCAGGGTGTTTTGCGAACGACTTGTATCCCGGTGCCGGGCCGGCCCCCTGTTCGTGATCGAGATCGCGAGCAATGACGGCACCTTTCTCAAGCGATTCGTTGAGCGTGGAGACCGCGTACTCGGAGTGGATCCGGCACAGAACATTGCCGCGATGGCCGAGCGCGATGGAGTCCGCACACTCCCCGAATTCTTCGGTCTCGAAGTCGCCAAGGGCATCGTCGAGCGGAGCGGTGAGGCCGATGCGGTGTTTGCGCGGAATGTCATTCCGCACGTCGCGAACGCCAACGATGTTGTGGCTGGCATGGCGCACTGTCTCAAGGCCGACGGTACCGGCGCCATCGAGTTTCACCGCGCCGACGTGATTCTCGAAGAACTGCACTACGATTCGATCTACCATGAGCATCTGTACTTCCACTCGCTGCACAGTATTGGGCGGCTCCTCAGCCGGGTCGGCCTCACACCGTTTGATGTGACCACGAGCCCCATTAGCGGTGGCTCGTTCGTCGTGTACTTCTCCAAGATCAAGAGACCACGTACGCCCGCCTTCACGGCGGCCGTGCGCGCTGAGGACGCCCTTGGCACCGGCCGTCCGGAACCGTGGCAGGAGTTCGCGCAACGTTGCGAACGGCACCGCAAGATGTTGCGATCGCTCGTCGAAGCGAAGAAGGCCGAAGGCAAGCGAATCATCGGCTACGGCGCGTCAGCGCGAAGCTCTACGATGCTTAACTATTGTGGGATCGACAGCCGGCTCCTCGATGTGATTGTCGATCGTGCGCCGCTCAAGCACGATGCGTACACGCCCGGCACCAATGTTCTGATCGTGCCGCCCGACCGCGCTTTCGATCTCAAGCCTGACGTGATCCTCTTACTAGCATGGAACTTCCGAGATGAGATCTTTGCACAGATTCGCGCCGAGCACGGCTGGAGGGGACAGGTGATCATGCCCCTCCCCGGTGATCCAACGGTCGTCGATTTCGAATGAAGTTCACGGAACTGGCACTTCGCGGAGTGTGCCTGATCGAGCCGGAGCTATTCTCCGACGAGCGCGGTGTGTTTCGTCGAACCTTCTGTGCGAAGGAGCTTTCCGAGCACGGATTGGCGAGCACAGCGGTGCAGGGTAACATCTCGGAGAACCCGCATGAATGGACGTTGCGGGGTTTTCACTTTCAGGT
>JAQBTI010000054.1 GCA_027624995.1 Chloroflexota bacterium | reverse complement strand
TATTCAGGGCGAGCGGCTGACGAGCCAAATCGCGCAGCTAAGGACTGCAATCACCCATGATTTGGAGCCCAAGGCCGGCAGGTTGGGGGAGATAGCGTCCCAGGTCGCGCAACTGGTCCAGCAGGAGAAAGACCTTCAAGAGCGCCAGGAAGGGGTCGAGAGGCGGCGCCTGGAGGCCCAAATCATAGCGGACCGGCTACGGGACCTCGATGCGGCAAAAGAGCGCCTCGTCGGCGAGATGGAGGACACCCGCAAGAAGTTCGACATGCTGGAGCAGGGCGACTCCGTTTGCCCGCTGTGCAACCAAGCCCTCGGACCCGAGGGAAAGGAACACCTTAGGCTCGAATACGAGGCACTGGGCCGGGAGAGCAAGGGCAGATACCTCGATAACTCCTCCGAGCGCGACTCCCTCGGACGACAGCACGGGGAACTGGTCGTAGCCCTCACCGGCAGCGAGACCGAGCTTCGCGGCATACGTCAGCATATCGAGAGAAACAAGGCGACGCTGGAGAGTGAGCGGACCGGGGCGGAAAGGGCCAAGGCCCAGATCATCCAGACCACCATCCAGCTCGATCAGGGGGAACGCACCTTTGCGACGTCAGACTTTGCCCACGAAGAGCGACGCCTTCTGTTCACCGTTGATTCAGACCTCGAATCATTGCAATACGACGCTGCACGGCACGGACAGGTCCGCGAGCAGGCCAGGGCTATGGCGCCGTACGACGAGCTCAATCGCAAGCTCCAGGAGGCAGTCGAACGGCTTCCGATCGAGCGAGAGTCCCTGGCGACGGCACGGGAGATGCTACAAAGGAGGCGTCAGGAGATCATGGACGCGGAGCAGCGCGGTGCGGTACTCCAGGTTGAGCTAGGGACTCTCGACTCCGAGGAGGCCCGGCTTAGGGAGGCGGAGAAGCTGGCAGCCGAGCTGGACGAGCAGCGGAGTAACGCCCTGCGGGAACAGGGCGTCCTGGAACAGCAGGTCAAGCGGTCGGTCGAGCTCGAGCAGGAGTTGAAGATATACGAGAGCGAGCGTCGAAGGCTTGCGGACGAGAGGGCAA
This sequence comes from Chloroflexota bacterium, assembly GCA_027624995.1. Classification (GTDB taxonomy): domain Bacteria; phylum Chloroflexota; class Dehalococcoidia; order Lucifugimonadales; family CATQGZ01; genus CATQGZ01. The sequence goes on along the minus strand of JAQBTI010000054.1, from coordinate 9,795 downwards.
TCTATGACGAGCTGTCCCTGGCCTTCGGCAAGAACGGAGTCCAGGCGCTCATCATCGAGACTGCCATCCCCCAGTTGGAATCTGACTCGAACGATGTCCTGATGCGCCTCACCGAAAACCGTATGACCCTCAAGCTTCAGCTCGTAGAGGGCAGAAAATCCCGTGGCGGCGCCAGGTCCGAGGAGTTGGATATCAGAATAGCCGACGAAGTTGGGACCCGGAGCTACGAGACATTCAGTGGCGGCGAGGCTTTCCGCATCAACTTCGCCATCCGAATCGCACTATCGAAGCTGTTAGCCAGGAGGGCCGGTGCGCCCCTGCCGACTCTGTTCATTGACGAGGGCTTTGGGTCCCAGGATAGTACAGGCCAGGAGCGGCTGGTCGAAGCGATCCAGTCCATTCAAGACGACTTCCAGAAGATAATCGTCATCACCCACGTAGAGCAGATCAAAGAGGCGTTCCCGGTGCGGATCGAGGTCACGAAGACGAGCGCTGGCTCCACCTTCGTGGCGGTCTAGAGAACGATCTCCTGTAGGTCGGGAGCGATGACGAGGGTGGGCTCCGTCTCGGCCTGTATCTCCTCCGGAGTCCATCCCGGGGCGGTCTCTTTGAGGACCAGGCCCCCCAGGGTAATCTCCAGCACCGCGATATCCGTGACGATAAGGCTGACACAGCCCTTGCCGGTGAGCGGGAAGTCGCACTCTCGGACGATCTTCGGCGCGCCCGTCTTGTCCACATGCTCCATAGCGACTATAGTCCGCTTCGCCCCAGCGGCGAGGTCCATCGCGCCCCCGACGTTACCTATGCCTCGCTGCGGCAGCATCCAGTTGGCCAGATCGCCCCTCTCCGAGACCTGCAGCGCGCCGAGAACCGAAACGTCGATGTGGCCTCCTCGGATCATCGCGAAGGACTCAGCGGAGCTAAAGAACGCCATGCCGGGGACCCATGCCAGGAACTGGCCGCCGGCGTTCGTGAGGTCCGCGTCCTCCTCACCCTCTTCAGCCATCGGCCCATAGTTGAGCACGCCGTTCTCGGCGTGGTAGACGACGGTCCTACCCTCTGGTACGAACTGCGAGCAAAGCGTCGGGATGCCGAGGCCGAGATTTACGACGTCCCCATCCTGCAACTCCCTCGCCACCCTCATGGCAATGATCTCTCGGTCCAGTCGTTCCTGCGTCATGTCCGAACCTTCTTCCACGCGTTGGCCATATGCGGGCGCACGGCGGTGCGCCTCTGGAGCCCAATGGGGTTGCCCCTACGGGATGCGCACGACTCGGTCTACGAAGATTCCCGGGGTGTGTATCCCTTCCGGGTCTAGGTCACCCAACTCCACTATCTCGTCGACCTCCAGGACGGTTACCTCTGCAGCCGTGGCCATCACCGCGTTGAAATTTCGCGACGTCCCGCGGTACACGACGTTGCCGATTGCGTCGGCCCTGTGACCTCTCAACAGGGCGAAGTCGGCCTTCAGGGCGTGTTCGAGCAGGTGCTCGCGACCTTCGAATTCGCGCACCTCCCTGCCCTCGGCCATCATCGTGCCGGCCCCGGTTGGCGTGTAGAACGCGGGAATCCCGGCGCCGCCGGCACGTATGCGCTCCGCCAGCGTGCCCTGCGGTACCACCTCCAGCTCGACTTTGCCCGCCTTGTAGGCCTTCTCGAAAGAGGTCGGCCGTGAGGGCGATGGCGAAACCGGGAACGACGCGATCACTTTCTTGACCTGTTGGTTATCTACCAAAACTCCGATGTCGATCGGCCGGTCGCCGGGGACAGTGCCGAAGCCGATTACGCTGGCGAGTCCGGCCGTGTTGCTGATGATCGTCAGGTCCTTGGCCCCGTGGTCCCGTAGGGCCGCGATGAGGTTCTGTGGCGTCCCACCCGGCCCCGCGAAGCCGTCGATCATGAGCCAGGCGCCGTCCGGAATATCCGCAACGGCGGCTTCGAATGATCCGACCACCTTTTGGATCGCCATACAAGAAACCTTTGCCTGGTCCGTCGTGCGGGACCTCGTGCGGACCGTATTATACGTTTTTCGTGCGGACCGAGTGCCGCCGACACACGTTGACACACCGCCTTCGACTCGTCAGAATTACTGACGCCTCCCGACCACCTATCTTTGCATCAATGCCGCCGAAGGAGCCCAACATGGGCGACGCTACGGGCCACGTTGTCTCGGGACTGGAAGGCATACTGGCCTTCGAGTCCCGCATCGCCTACATCGACGGGTCCCTCCCGGAGCTCACGATTCGCGGCTACCGAATAGAGGACATCGTCGGAAAGCTAGGCTTCGAGGAGATGGCCTTCCTCCTGTGGAACGACCGGCTACTCGACGCGGGCGAGCTCGCCCAGTTCCGAAACGGTCTGACCGCGCAGAGGGAAGTGCCGGTGCCGGTCCTCAATCTACTGAAATCGATCCCAAAATCCGCCGACCCCATGGCGACCATGCGGACGGCCGTCTCGATGCTCGGCACGTTGGACCCCGACGCAGATGACGTAAGTCCCGAGGACAACCTGCGCAAGGCTGCGAGTCTGACAGCCAAGTTTCCCACGATAGTTGCCGCTCAGGCCAGAATCGATGCGGGCCACGAGCCAATCGCTCCCGACCCGACCGTGGACCACGCCGCCAACTACTATTACATGCTGCACGGGGAACGCCCGACCGAGACGATCAGGCGCACCCTAGAGGCGACCCTCGTCCTGTACGCGGAGCACGAAACGAATGCCTCGACCTTTGCCTGTCGCGTCGTCGTCGGTACGCTTTCGGATTTCTACTCGGCGGTCGTGGCAGGGATAGGCGCTATCAAGGGCTCGCTCCACGGCGGCGCTATCGAAGACGCCATGCGAATGTTCATGGCGGTGGGCTCACCTGAGCGGGCGGCGGCCTACGTGGACGATGCCCTGGCCAACAAACGCCTGCTGCCTGGCTTCGGCCACCGTGTCTACCGATCGGGCGATCCCAGGGCAAGTGAGCTTCGTGGCATGGCCCAGGCCCTGGGCCGGTCCGTCGGCGACGAGAGATGGTTCGATATCGCCGTCGCCTGCGAAAAGCGCATGCAGGAGACCAAGGGGATCATTCCTAACGTCGACTACTTCGCGGCCATCGTCCTTTCCCAGATCGGCTTCCCGCTGGGCCTGATGACCAACGTCGTCGCAAGCGCCCGTATCGCCGGCTGGTCCGCCCATATTCTGGAGCAGTACGCCAACAACCGGTTGATTCGACCTCGGGCCCAGTACACGGGCCAACGGGGTCTCAGGCTGCCTGGAGGCGACCTCTCTTGAACGGCCTGCCGCTGCTGCCGACGACCGTCGTTGGCTCCCACGCCAAGCCCGCCTGGTGGCACAGGTGCAAGGACCTGGTGGACAAGGGCGAATGGGGGCAGGCCGACCTCGCTGAGCTTCTCGACGACGCGGTCGACATCGCGATCCTGGACCAGCAGCGTGCCGGCGTCGACATCATCACCGATGGTGAGTCGCGACGGCTGGACGGCTACGTGGATGGCTACTACGAGGTCATTGAGGGAATCCGCGCTATTCCGCCTGCCCGCAAGGGCGGCCCCTGGGGGTATGACCAGCAAACGCGCTACGAAGCCACCGACCGGATCGCCGCACCCTCCGGTCTGGGCATCGTCGGCGAGTTCGAGTATCTCTCGGCGCACACCGCCCAGCCAACAAAGGTGACGTGCGCCGGGCCATTGACATTCGGCTCGCGCATCCGCCCGGCGGAGGTATACGGGTCCACCGTGGAGATCGCCACCGAGTTCGCGCACGTGATCAACGAAGAGCTAAAGGGGCTGGTCGCAGCCGGGGCGACCTTCATTCAGATCGACGAGCCGGCCCGGGGCAACGTGACCGGACAGGAGATGGCGCGACTATTCAACCTGGCCACCGAAGGCGTCGATGCCAGGCTTGCCTACCACATCTGCTTTGGCAACCGGTTCGGGCAAGCCAGGTTCAAGCGACGGTACAGCGACTACTTCCCGGGCGCCCTGGACGCCCGCGCCGATCAGTTCGTCCTCGAATTTGCCGGCCGCGAGATGGCCGAGATCGAGTCGTGGAAGGACTGGAACGACGGGCGAGAGCTGGGCGCGGGCGTGATCGATGTGAAGTCGTTCTATCCCGAGACACCCGAGGACGTTGCCGAGCGCATAAGAACGACGCTCCAGTACGCGGATGCCGGTAGCGTCTACATCAACCCCGACTGCGGTTTCGGGTGGGGACCACGGTATAACGCGATAGCCAAACTGAATGCCATGGTGGCCGGCGCCAGACTAGTCCGGGACGAGTTGAGCGGATAGACCTACCTTGGTCCGATAGGACATTCTCATGACAATTGCGGATGAGCTCGCGTCGTTTGTCGTAAAGGCGTCCTACGACGATCTCTCGGACGCGGCACGAAAGCAGATGAAGATCTGCATCCTGGACAGCCTAGGCTGTGCCATAGGTGCCCTGGACGGTGAGCCGATCAGGTTCCTTAGGCAGCAGTTAGAAGACTTCGGAGGCACCGGCCACTCAACACTCATCGGCGGCGGGCGGACGTCTCCGGACCGCGCCGCATTCTACAACTCCGCCCTCACCCGCTATCTGGACTTCAACGACTTCTATCTGGCCAAGGGTGAGAGCTGCCACCCAAGCGACAACTTGGGACCCGTGCTGGCAGCCCTCGAATACGCCGGGGGCAATGGCGTTGACCTCATGACGGCCCTTGCGGTGGCGTACCAAGTCCAGGCCCGCCTCAGCGACGAAGCGCCCGTGCGGGCAAAGGGTTTCGACCACACGACCCAGGGCTCGTACGCCGTGGCCGCGGGGGTCTCCAAGGCTCTCCGCCTCGACGCCGCGCGTACCGCCAACGCCATCGCGTTGAGCGGCACGCCGTTCAACGCCCTGAGGGTTACGAGGACCGGCGCGCTGTCCCACTGGAAGGGCCTGGCGTATCCGAGCACGGCTTTTAGCTGCACGCACGCGACGTTCCTGGCCATGCGCGGCATCACGGGGCCGCCCAAGGTGTTCGAGGGCAACAAGGGCTTCATGGACAGCATCGCCGGAAAGTTTCACGTGGACTGGGCCAGTGAAGGGCTGGACCGCGTGACGCGCATCGAGATCAAGAAGTACAACGCGGAGGGACACTCCCAACAGTCGGTTGAGGGCATCCTGGAGCTCCAGGCCGAGCATGGCTTCTCCGGCGCGGACGTCGAGAAGATCGAGATCGACACATTCGACGTGGCGTTCAACATCATCGGTGGCGGCGAGGAGGGGGACAAGACTATCGTCGAGAACAAGGAACAGGCCGACCACAGCCTCCCCTACATGGTCGCGGTGGCCATCCTCGACGGGAACGTCATGCCGGAGCAGTACGCTCCGGAGCGGATTCTCAGAGACGACGTCCAGGGCCTGTTGCGGAGGGTCGTGGCCCGGCCGAACGACTCATTCAGCGCCCGGTTCCCGGACGAGATGCCTACGACTCTAAAGGTCACGCTGCGCGACGGCCGGGTCCTCGTGGCCGAGAAGACTGACTACGAGGGCTTCCACGCCAACCCGATGCGATGGGAAACGGTTGTCGACAAGTTCGAGGGCCTGTCAGCAGCCTACGCGGACGCCGCCCTGAGACGCGAGATCATCGAATCCGTGGAGCGCCTGGAGTCCCTGTCCGTCGCGGACTTCGTGGCGCCTCTGGCCAAGGTCGGCATCTCCGACTAGGGGCCGGCTGAGCGTTACTCCTCCATGACGTCCTCGGCGTTGCCCTGGAAAGTGTTGTCCTCCAGTAAGACGCCTTCGGTATTCGAGTAGCGAATTGCGGCCTCTACAGAGTCCGTGATGACGTTCCCGCTAACCCGGTAGTCCCTGGACGGGTCTGTCTCATGGTCCCTATCGTCACCCCACAGCCTGATTCCGGTCCTATTGCCGGCTATGTCGTTGCGCTCGATAGTGTTGTCTCTGCCGTGCTCGATGGCGATTCCGTCGAGTCTGTTCAAACGTACACGGTTGTTCCGTAGGACGGTGTTGCGGGAGTAGCCGAGCCAGAAGCCGTAGTTCGAATAATCGGCGGTATTGTCTTCGAAGATATTGCCCTCTGAGAACACGGCCTCGAAGGCGTTATTGGGCGAGAAGCTGCCGTCGTTTCTGGCGACGTAGTTGCCGTTCGAGGAGTGCCGGTTGTTGGCACGGATAAAAAGTCCATCGCCGCTGTAACACATCGTGTTGCCGACGATGCGGTTCTCGTGGGAGTACTCCTCCAGCAAGATGCCCGCGGAGTCCGCCGTGTCGTTCCAAAAGCGGCCGGCATGGCGGATGCAGCGGTTAGCCCGGTTACCCTCGATAGTGTTCCTGCCCGAATCCAGCAGGTGTATGCCGACGTTGCCGCAGCCTGACGCACCGTTCGCCCGGACGGTGCCGCCTGTGCAGTGGACCAGGTCGAGTCCGTTGAAGTTGCCGCCGATCTCGTTGTTTTCGACGACGCACCCGACGCCGTCGCGTATGTATACACCGCCGCCGAAACCCTCTGTCTCGGGGCGGGCGGTGTCGGCCAGCCAGCCGATTCCCGGCGGGTTGTAGTTCTCGGTCACAACGCAACCCGAGATGGTGAGATTCTTCACTCTTTCCGCGCGGATGCCATAGTGGAAGCCCTTGATCAGGCCATTCCTGATAACGACGCCTTCGCAGTCGTGGATGTAGACCCCATAGCCACGAAAGTCTTCGCCGTCCAGTACCGCGCCGGCAAGATCGAGTTCGACACCATCGGTAGTAATCTCGATGAGCCAGCGTTCACCGGTCTGGCTCGTATAGCGTTTGGGAGGAAGGCGGGTCGGGCTCGAAATCTTCATAGGTCCAGGTCGTTAGAGCGATCTGGTCGTCGTTCTGGGCGGAAGCGGGAGAGAGGCGACCCCGCCGCTAGATTCTTCGTCGCTGCGCTCCACAGAATGGCAGACAGTGGATGAGCATCCAGTCCACAACCATCTTGGCGGGCCATAAGGTGTGCCAGCGGACGCGCGCCAGGTCAAAAAGGGCGAGAGTGGGAACGGGAAGTAGCTCGGACCTCGGGACGGACGGCTAGACCCTGACCGCTACGACTCCCAGCCAGTTTCGGTAGACGTAGTCCACACCGAGCTCTTCGAAAGTCTCCGACGCAGCCTGTTGAAGAGACTCGCTGGCCTTGTCCAACGGAACACCGGGTATGGTGCCCTCGATGAAGTCCTCGAAAGTGCTGATGTCCAGCCACCCTTCGAGCGGGACAGGGACCGGGTCGACCTGTTGCTTTACGACCGTCATCCCGTGGGCCTCAACGAGTTCACGGTACTGGTCAGCAGTGAGGTGCCGGCGGGACTCGACCTTGTCCGCCTTAGAAGGCTTCAGGCCGTATTCGCGACGCAGTATCCGGACGGTCTTGAACATCCACTTGCGGTAGAAGAGCGCGGTCTCTGTAGACTGGCCGCCGTCATAGAAGGACGTGTTGAATACGAACTTCCCTCCAGGCTTGAGTAGCTTGGAGACCTCTTCGAGCACGACGTCCTTATCGGAGAGGTAGTGGATCGCGTTGAAATAGAAGACCGTATCTACGGACTCCTTGACGGAATCCGCCATCTGTTCAACCCGACTCTGAACGAACTGGACCGCAGCGTCCCTGGCGTCCTTCAGGTTGTCCACAGCCTGCTTCAGGGCTATGGAAGACTGGTCGATCCCGATGATGACCGAATCGCGCGCGCCGCGAAGCCGCTCTGCGATCAACTGGGTCACTCCGCCTGTGCCACAGGCCAGATCGACAATCCGCTGGCCGGAGCCGACCTCTGCCATGTCTACAAGGCGCCCGTTGAGTGCACTGTAGAAGGAGTTCGCGGAGAACTTGCCAAAGGAGAAATCTTGTGATGCCATTATTGCACCTCCAACGAGGTACGAAGACTATGCCCGCCGAGCATCTGCGCGAAACGATACAACTCATGCATTATACCATTATTGTCCGATGTCAAGGCCAAACAACTCTGGGCGAAACTACGGACGGCTGACGTCGATCGAGAAACGGGTGGGAAGGTGGGTTCCCAGGGTAATCGGCGACACCACGATCGCGGCGCTCGCGAGTTCATTACCGAATCCCTCAAGCAGGTATTCGCCCCTTCGCTTCGCGTCCAGACTCAGCTCCCGCACCGTCACAGTGCCCTCCGCCGTCTCCTCGATGACCTGGACCGCATAGTACTGCGGGAGCGTAGTGGTGATCCGCGCGAAGCCGGCCTCGTCCCAACCCATGTCTCGCTCGGCACCGTCCTCGAACCCGAGCTCGGGGATCGAGAGGTCATCGATCAGGAACCCATCGAGGTACACGCCATCATCGGTCACGTATTCGAACCGCAACAGCACGCGCTGTCCCGTATATGGAGACAGGTCCATCGTCTCTTTCACCCATCCGTCACCGCGACCGTCGAAGCTGGGTCCCAGGTTGCTCCCAGTCGGGTCTTCGGCTCGGGTGTGTGAGCCTTCGAGAACTGACCAGGTAGACCCTCCATCCGCCGACACCTCAACGTAAGCGTGGTCCCAAGTCGGCTCGATTGCGTACCAGGTCCAAAACTCCAGAGTAGCTTGTTCAAGTCCGGACAGGTCGAACTCCCTGGTCAGGGTCGAGTCGATGGAGTCTCCACGATTGCCCCACCAGCAGTAGCGGCCACTGCGGCACCGTGTCGAGACCTGGGGAACGACTAGCTCACCCTGGAAGGTTACAAGAGCATCGCCGCTGGGCAGCCGGATGTCCAGATACCGTGCCGAGAACTGCGGCATTACGCCATTCAGGCTCCCGTAGTCGAACAGCCGCTGAACCGCGCGAACGCGGACCCCTCGGGTCGGATACCCAAGCCGCCCTTCGGGGGCGTCCAGGTAGTTAGCGATGACCCAGTCCTTGAACACGTCGAGGAACGTCGTCCCGTACGGCTCCAGGTAAGCCTGCACTCCGTCGACTCCATCGGCCTGCTCAGCGGAGAGATCGGCCATGCTCTCGTAACCGCCGTACTGCTGTACCAGGTATATCAGAAACAGCGCTGACGCTCCGTAGTGGCGGCCGGTCTGACCGAGCAGACTTGGCCAGTGATTGAGTTGCGTATCCGGGGCCATCAGGAATGGGTTGGTTGTCTCGACCCTGTAACCCGCAAGCTCCCGGGCGACCTCTGACATGCCCTCGTTGATCCAGTTGTCCTCATCTCGGTCTAGGTTTCGGTGGATGGCGTGCTGGACCTCGTGGGTAAGCGTTCCCAGATAGGCAGAGGAGCCCGGGTTCAGCTGGCCGCCGTCCATGAAGATCATCTTTCTTTCGTTGCTCTTGGGCTGGGTCTCGGCGGGTAGCTCGTTGAGCGAGCTGTAGTATCCACGGATCCCGACCAGAGGCGTGTGCAGGATCGTCAGCCGCCGATCGGCTCCGTCCTCTGGTCCCCACATGTCTCCGAAAGAGGCGGTGAGTAACGGATGGATCTCGGTCTCGTACGCCTCCGCAGCCTTCCGAAGGTCGTCTATCGACAGATCGATGGAATCGTCTACGTACCAGTAGGCGTGCTCGCTCACGACCTTCAGGGTCGACTCTTTCTGGTACGATCCGCCCCTCACCAAGTCGAATACCCAGAACGACTGCCGGTGGCCCTCGCTGTAGCCCCCCGGACGTTCCACCACGGCCTGTTCTTGGGGCCGTCCTTCGACCGGCCTGAGCCGCTCGATCAGCTCGGCGAGGTCCCGGTCCGGAGCCCTCGGTGGCAACGCGGCTCTGATAGTCACGGAGTCGGCTATCGGGCCTGTCGCGGGAACCCGCACGGGGATCGGGGCGGGGGTTGGCGT
>JAQBTI010000053.1 GCA_027624995.1 Chloroflexota bacterium | reverse complement strand
TACGTCACCCAGATGACGGCCCAGTATCTCGCCGTCTACCTGTCCAAGCCCCAGCCTTTCAAGTATATGGAGATCGTGAACCCGGAGGTCTACGGGTCCGACAAGGAAGCTGTGGCGGACGCCGTGGCGGCAAACCTGTACGCCAAGTGGGTACTCCGCAGGAACAGGGACGGCATGGAGTCCCACGAGTTCGCCGACGATCTCTACACCTACGGGAACGTGCCGGAGCAGGTCTACTGGGAGACGGAGGAGATCGGGAAGATCAAGTTCGGCTACGCCAGGTTCCAGAAGTTCCCCCTTTACAACCTATGGGCGGACGTCAACGGGGGTCCCCTGGAGGATCAGCCTTGCGTCATCACCGCCACCTCGACCAGCTTCGCAACGGCAATTACGACTCCAAGCAGGTGATGAAGCTCAAGAGACGTCACCTGTGGGATGGGGTCGAGGGCCACAACACCGATACCGAGCAGACCTCACAGGGCCTGGCCTCCACCACCGTTCCTTACGACACCGGGATGTGGCTGGTCTGGGAGGTGTTCATGTTCACCGACACCCCAAACAAGCCAGGAGACTCCCTGCCAGCCTCGTGGCACGCCACCATCATCGGGAACGACCTGGACTTCTCCAGCGGCATCTGCGTCAACCTGGAGCCCAATAGGGACCCTCGGAAGAAGGTGCCAATCCACATGTCCCACGCCTCGCCAGGAGATTCCGGTCGGTTGTACCATCAGGCCCCAGGCGAAGTGATTCGAAGCAACTACTCCACCGAATGCTCCCTGAAGGGGCAGATCGTGGACGAGGGGTCGAACGCCCTTCTCGCCCCGGACATCATCCGAGAGGACGCATTCTCCGGCAAGACGTCGTTCGCCTATGACGGCAACCCGTGGATCAGCAATATGCCGGTAAGTGAGTCGATCATGCGCCACAGGACAGGCCAAGCCTCACAGCAGGCCATACCCCTGCTGGGGTGGATCTCCGACGACAGCCAGAGGGCACTGAACCTTGACAAGCAGTTCACCGGGGAAGGGCTGGGCTCCAGAGCCTCGTCCCAGGAAGCCGGGACCGTCTTCAGGAACTCCGCGCAGCCAATCCTGGCCAAGATCCGGTATGCCATGAACCACGGGCTGTACTGGAAGGCTGAACAGATCCTCATCTACGGCTACGCCTTCGCCAAAGAATCCACGGTCTACGCAATCACCGACGACCGAGGCATCTCCAAGACCTTCCAGATCAAAGGGGACATGAACCGGGCCTTCGACATCGAGATCAATATTGTAGACGAGTTCGAGAACGACGTGCTGAAGAAGCAGGCCCTGAACGAGAAGCTGGCCATCGTTTCTCAGAATCCGGAACTCCTGAAGCACATAGATGTTGAGGAAATGCTCAGGGCGATCTTTGAAGTGGACAAGCTCCAGTCCTCGAAGTTCATCATTCCTGGAGTGGACGCAGACGCCGGACAGATCGCCGAGATGGAGAACGCCGGGTTCATCGCGGGAACCTACGTCTCGCCGCAACCGGGCCAGAACCACCGGAAGCACAAGGTCTCTCACCACGCCCTGTTTATCCAGCTCCAGGGCTTCGAGCCGGAGGAGCTGGTGGCCAACGGCATGAACGCAGACACCGTGACCCTTCTCCAGCAGCATGAGGAGGAGACGGATTTCATGATCCAGCAGGAGCAGCAGGGATCAGGCTCAGCCCCGGCTGGGCAGAGAAACGAATCTGAAGGCGAGGCACAGGGCAACCAAATCGCCGCTCTCTCGGGAGCCGCCGCAGGCGGGGGAACGGGGTTCAATGGACCTCAGTGAGTTCTTCAACGACAACGAACTCAGCCTTCTGCGGGACCGCCTCAGAGACCCACTGCTCCTGAGATACCTCCTGATCATGGAGCGGCCAGCCATCAAGCAGCTCATAGCCGGAACCGTAGAGCCGGACTTTCTAAGGGGTAAGATCCACGGATTTAGAGAGATCGCAGCCGGGGCCACGAAGGTCGCCGAGCACATAAGGAAGTCAGCCGAAGAAAGTGGTTGACAAATAACACAGGAAGGACGAGACTATGACTGACGGTACAGCCGACGACGACTCTCCCGAGTCCACATCGCCGACCCCGGAACAGTACGAGGCACTGCAAAAGCAGCTCGCTGAGTTGGCCGAGAGGTCAGACTTATCCGAGGCGCGAAGGCAGGAAGCCGTTCGAGCGATGAACGCTTCGCAGCAAGCAGCTGCGGAAGAGCGCAAGCGCATCGAGGCGGAAAGGGCCGAGGAGGAATCCTCAGCCATTTCAGGCAAAGAGCTGGCACAGCTCCAGGACGACCCGGAAGAGTTCGCCAAGTTTCTCGCAAACCGCGAATCAAAGCTCCGGGCCAAGCTCCGAGCGGAGAACGCCGCCAATCTGGCGGAGACCGTAAAGTCACTCTCCGACGAAGTCGTTCAGGTCATCGTAGACCGGGACCGCAAGTCGGAAGCGAAGTTCAGGTCTTTGGACCCCCGCTTCAATTCCCAGGACTTCGAGGAAGCACGGGAGAAGTGGCCTACGGATCAGTTCACCGATGAGCAAGTTCTGGTCATCATGGAGAAGGACGGAAAGGGAAGGCCCCCCGGCGCAGTCGCCGGACCAGCCAGATCCTCCGCCCAATCCAGGAAGACAGAGCTAACCGAACTCGACGTCCAAAGAAAGACGTACTTCGGGGCTGCTCTGGATAGACTAGACAAGGAAGCCGAACGCCAGAAAGGAGCCGCACGATGAGCGAGAACCTCGAACTGGGCAAAGAAAAGCCAAAGACAGTACGCAAGCCCGAGCCCCCCGGATTGGATTACTCGTTTGACGAGGGTTTCCGGAACAGGGTTGCCGGATACTACAATGAGAACGATCCAGAGATGTTCCACTCGTGGGCGAAGGCCGGTTCCAACGACTCAGTCCTGATGCGAAAGCGGCAGGAGGCGGTCAAGGACCATGATGGAAACATCATAATGGACCCGTTGGGTGACTTCCTCGTGAAGCAGGACCGAAAAAGGGTCGATGCCCAGCGAAGGATTGAAAACAAGATGCCCCTCGACGCCGTCAAATCAACCGAAGGCGACGAGGAGAAGGTGTTCGAGAACGACCTTGAAAGGGTTCGGAATCTCAAGCTGGTCCCGGCGAGGCCGATAGAGATCGGCAGTAAGAAGTAACCCCAGCCAGAGGGCTTATCCTTTGGTCTGGACAACCAAAGGAGAGTCATGGCACTCACAGATAGTTCAGTCATGCCTTGGATGGTAAAGAATCCTGGGCCGATTGTAGAAAATACGTGGAAGGGTGACAGCTCTTCCACCTACGCTCACGGGCAGCTGCTGAAGAAAAGCGTCGCCGGCACTGTCGTTCCGGTAACGGCGGGTCACGCAACCCACGGTATTCACGCGATCTTCGAGGATGCCGACCAGACGGCCACCGACACCGGGGGCTTTGTCACGATCCGCGAGATCACCGAGGAAACCCGGTTCATGGTGCAACTGCATCACACCACTGGTTCGTCCGCAGTCGCCACTCAGGCCATGATCGGGGATCAGTACGAGATTGATGTAGCCGATACCACCGACTACATCTGGACGGTGGACCTCGAAGCCACCACGAACGCCGATGTCGAGATCACCGACATCTGGGACAACTCGATGGACTTCGACACCAGCTCCGACGCATCCGGGAATTTCGGCCTCGTCGAGGTAAAGATCACCCCGAACAAGATCGACAACGTCCCGGCGTAAAGGAGACATAACATGCCTACATTAACTGATTCACTCAAAAGCGTAATTCAGGTCCCGGCAGGCGGGACGATGACGCCGGACAACCTCCAAGCCCTGCTTACCTCGGGTACGGACGAAGTCTTCAAGCGAGCGTTCGACACCGCTGCGTTTCCCTTTCAGGGAGACCTCTTCTACGAGTCGAAAGACATCAAGAAGAGCGCACTCACGACCCAGACCACGGTAGGACTGGGCAACATCCCGCGCAACCGGGACGACCAAGACGTACCGATTGAGCCCCAGAGCCTCGGCTTCGCGCACAGCCTGTCCACCCTCATGTATCGTGGGGCGGCTCGCTGGACGCAGGAGTTCATCGAGGACGAAGAGTACGGCCAACTGTCCGATAACTCCGAAGAGCTGGCCAACGCCTCTCGCCGGACTGTCGAGCTGATCATGGCTGACGGGATCAATCGTGGTACAGGCACCGCCCCCTTCCTCTGTGAGGACGGCGGCTACCTGTTCGACGCGGGTCGACCCAACCCCCATCCCCTCGGCGGGACGTGGAGCAACATCGACGCGGCTGGAGCGATCTCGCCCTCGATGATCTTCACATCTCAGCTGGCCTTCGCCACGCAGAACAACGTCCGGGGACAGCGCGAGTCGCAGACCCTGACGGACGTCTACGTGCGACCTGCCGACGAGGTGGAGATCTGGGAGATCCTGAAGTCCACCCTGCGGCCCACGGATTCGATGAATGCCGCGAGCTTCCAGGCGGGACGGTTCAACTACCACGTCTACAACCTGATGACCACGGCCCAGATCGTCTTCCGGGCGATGGGTAAGCGCAACGAGCTGCATCAGCTCTGGCGCATCCGTCCTGCGGTTGAAGACCTGGATAACACGCCCAACAACGTGTTTGGCGTGATGGTACGGTTCCGATTCGGCGTCGGGTGCCTGCGACCGGACATGTGGCGTCAAGCCACGGTGAGCTAACCAAGATTCTGAGACGCCCCCTGCCAGTACGGAGGGGGCTGACCAGACAGAAAGGAGACTAAGCTATGGCTTTTACTGATGACAATCCAGTAACCTACATGACGACGTATCTTCAGCTCGACGCTGACGGGACTGGAGCCATCGCCGGAGCTGTTGCCCTCAAGAAATATCTACTGATTGAGATTGAGGCAGGGGCGGACCTACCCAATTTGACGGCGGCAGAGGGCGCGAAGACGGGGGGAACCAGTTCGTGGCGCAAGGTCGTCTACGAGTTGGTGAACATGATCTGGACGGACTACAACGGCATGGCTACCGCAGACAGGCCGGACAACATCACGGTCACCCGTTCGTCTCTCATTGACACAACCACGGCTGGGGAAGCATCGAGAACCATTTCCCTGAAGGCAATCCTCAACACATCGACGCTCGACGTCGCGGCGGAGTAACGCTATGCCAAGCAACGGAATCAAGAGATTGGATGCCGCAGGCGAGATGCCGACTGTACCTTTGTGGTACAAAGAGAAGCAAGCCGAAACAAGGAAGCAAATGGAAGCTTCGGTGCGCAGAAAATCGGCACAAGACGCAAAAACGAGAAAAGACTCGGCGAGGAGAAAGGCTGAACAAATCGTTCATTCTAATCAGCTGATATTTGACGCCAAGAGGGGAAAGTCCCAAGCTGACAATTTTGAAACGCGTACTGCCGTTGGAAACAAGAGAGAAGAGAAAAAGCGGGGGAGGATCTATCAGAGATATAAGCCGAAGAGCTGGACTGGCGACCCTCGGTGGGAAGGATGAAGAAGGGAGGTGGCGAGAACCCTATCGTTAAAGAGTTCAATGACGTTTTCCACTCCGATTATAACACCCTGAAAAAGGAGGCCAAAAATGGCTACCGATAACAACATCGAGAAGAGAGTAACCCGACTGGAGGCATGTATGCGTATGTTCGGAGATATGGGATCTCAATCATCCCGCTTCGAGGCCGAAGAGGTGGCCAAAGCGGCTATCGACAAGTCCGAGCCCCCGATGCGGGGAGTGGACAAGGCCGCCATCTACGCCGCTGTAAAGGCCGGGCGGGCCAAGAAGGAACGCAAGGGTGGGTTGTCCCTCCTTGTGGCCCTGACGGGCATCCTCGCGCTTTCTGCGGGGACTGTACTGGCTGCATCGAACATAGTGTGGCGCGGAGTAGCCGGAGAGGGCAACGACGCCATCATCGAGCTTTCAGCCGACCAAGAGGACGACACTACCGATCAGCTGGATCTCTACATCGACGCCACATCCAACGCCTTCCACGTCGCCATTGGCGGGACGGACGTCATGACGGTGTCTAGTGCCGGGACGTTGATTACTGCGGCCCGGTTGTCGATGGGCCACACGGCATCGTTCACCACGGCGGGACCGACCGACAACGTTGACGTCGCTGGCGTCAATGTGATCTTTGTTGACGCGACTGCCGCGACCGTCACCATCGGCGGGTTCGCCAACGGAATTGCGGGACAGATTCTTTACATCACGTCTCTTGTGACGGCAAACAGCGTCGTGCTGGAGGACGCGGAAGCGGGCGGGTCTCAGGACATCTTCCTGAATACGGAAGGCGACGAGACCGTCGCGACCAAGGGCGGGGGATGGATTCTCGCCTGCAACGGCACGAGTTGGTTCGAGGTCGATAGCGCCGCCCCGTAAGGAGTCATCATGGAAAACGTGGTTGACTTCACCTTCGCGACGGCGGTTGCGGAGACGCAAACGTCAATGAAGGTCCATGGCGAGGTTCAGGGGGTGTTGATAGACCACACCTCCGGCACCCCGACCCTTACGATCAACATCGTCTGCAATGGGGTGACCCAGGTGATCTACACCAAGGCATCCCCTGCGGACGGAGCGTTCAACCCGGTTCGCAGGATGCAGACCACGGCGGGCGCTGACAACTCTGGAGCTGGGGAGTACACACACTTCTATGCCCCGAAGGGCAGTGTCATCACCGCAGTAGTGGGTGCGGCGTGGACCGGCAATATCAGAGTCGCACTAAGCTAAGAATCAAACAGGAGAGGCCCTCATGAGGATCGTGGTTTTTCTAACGGCCCTGATGTGGGCCTCTGCCTCTTTGGGGTTGGTCAACACCAACACCACAGCCATCACCATTGGCGATACGAACGGGCACAACTTCGCCCAGTTCGACTGGGACTGGGCCGGGTACGACGATCAGGCCGTGTCCTTCGGTCTGTCCAGGGTCATCACGAACCATACGTGGCAGTTCAAGATTGCCCTCCAGAATTTCACGGGGCAGGTGGCCTACGTGGTGGTGTCGAATGCCAACATCACGGTGACGACCACGAACATCACCTTCTCCATCGACCACACCAACGTCCCTCCCAACAATGTGTACCAAGCATCCCTCCGGGCAACCGACTCAACCTCTGGTGATGCGACTGACATCGCTCGCGGAAAGATCCACGTCACGGACTCCATCTACGACGATGCGGACGGCAGCTTCACTTTCCCCGCCGCCGTGACGGCAGCCGACTACCTGACCATAGCGGCAGCGTCTACTATCTATGTTCCGGCGGCTGGAGGGGCCTTCACCGGAGGGGCGACCAACACCTCCTCTCAGGGGTTTGTGGGGAATGGCGCGAACCTGACCAACCTGATAGCTGGGTCGATTCCGGCAACGATTACTCGCGACACCGAATGGGACACGCTGGCCGAGATCAATACGGCGAGCACGGACACGGACGCGGTGCTGGATACGGACATTGGGGTGACGGTGCAGGCATACGACGCGGACCTTGACGACTTGGCGGACGGGTCTCTGACCGGGAGCAAGGTAGGGACGGGAATTGCCGGGGACAACATCACGGACAACACGATAGACACGAGCGAGCTTGAGGCGAACTCGGTTAATAGCAGCAACATCACGGACGGAACGGTCGGCGCGGCGGAACTGGCGGCGACGGCGGTGAGCGCGGCGAGTTACACAGGGGCGACTATTACGGTGGATGCGGACGGCAGGCTGACGGCGGCGAGTTCGGTCGCGTACCAACCGCTTGAGGCGACCCTGACGGACATCGCGGATGGGACTATCGCTGAGAACCTGGTCAACACGGCGAACCCGTGGGCGGACAACGAGGTTGCGGACGACATTACGGCGGGTGATGCTACTACGCTGGACACGCTGGACAGCTTGGCATTCGTCAAATCGGACGGCACGGTGGCTCTCTCTGGGGAGTGGGACACAGGTGGCAACGCGCTGAGTTCTGACAATGACGTCATCTTCCAGATCGACAACGCTAGGAATTCTGCTGATAGCTTTATCTGGCGGGATGATTATACCACAGTGCTGATGACGTTGGACCAAACGTCGTCGGGATCGCCAGCGGCGGACCTGACGGTAACCGGAACGATTAAAGGCAATGTGCCAACAGCGAGCACGGCTATCAACGATACCTGGTCCGGGAACGAACTGGACGGTTCAGTTGTATTCGTCTCCTCCAACACCAAAACGCAGACCCTCGGATCAGTTGCGGCAGGGGACGTCATTACGATCCAGAGCATCGGGATCTACGTGCTGAAACTTGAAATAGATGGTTCTGATTACGTCACGATGGACGGAGTTCAGGGCGCGGCGGACGAAGGAGTTGTCTCTGCGGGTGGGGCCGGGGACACGATAACGCTTGTAGGAGAGAACTCAACCAACTGGGTCGTGGTCGGGAAGGCCGGCACGTGGACCCAGACGACACCCCCCTAAAGGAGAACGACGATGGCTAACTTGACTCGCAATATTCCTCTTACAGTACCTGACGCATTTGTGGCTCGCGTCACAGCGTGGATTACCGCCATGCCGCCACTGATGCAGGACTCAGGACAAGTCGACGCGAATGGAGATCCTATTATGGAGGAGGTCTCGGAGAATCTACCGCAACGGTTCGACCGGGTTGCCAAGGAGCTCCTGACCTACCAGATCCGCAAGCGGGTCCGGGAATGGGAGATCCGCCAGCAGCAGGCGATTACCGAGATCGAGGTCAACTGATGTGCCGTTGGCTGGTCATGTGTGTTCTGCTCACCGCAGCCACCGCCTTTGGCTGGGGGTTGGTCGGCAGAACTGGCCGCGTGCATACCGGCTGGGCAGAAGAATACTATGTTGACCTGAAACACTTCTGGGACCCAGGCAATGGTGGCGGTACGAACGACCTTGTTGGAACAAATAATGTCATCGTCTATGGCACCACGACCACGACCTCCGAAGGCTGGGACGTTGGAACCTCAAACGCAAATTATGTGCAGGCGACTTTGCAAACCGACCTCGGGCAGACCTACACGATCATGATGTGGGTACGTCCGGATGTATCTGCACTGGACTCAAACGGATCTAGTTCCTCTGCGTTGAATCAATTCGGGACGCTTGGTTCGAGGAAAGAATGGCAGGGAGGTGGGTCAACAAAGACAACGCATACAGTTGCCGGGAGAGTATTCGGAATAACCAACGGTCAGGGATCATGGTCTGATCAACTCGTTGGTTTTACCGCAACCGATGATGCGTGGTATCACATCGCATGGACTTCGCGGCATAATGGCGCCACATGGGAAGTCGAAACGTACATCAATGGCGTGACGGACGGTCCAACGTCCGCGACGGCAGGTTATTCTCCAGGGCAGGGAAGCGACATTTTGCTGCAATTCGCAGGAACTTCGGTATCTGACCCAACATCTGACAAATGGAAGTTTCACGGAGCAGTCGACAAGATCCGGCTTTACGATGCCGAGAAAACCGAGGCTTTCATTCAATCGGTGTATGATGCGGAAAACAAGGACGGGCATTAAATGACAGACGAACAAAAAAACAAGGAGCTGGGGTTTCCAGCGTTCTGCAATTTGCTCATGGACCAAATAGACACAAGGCTGGACGCTCTAGAAAAGCATTTCGACAATGGTGTATCCTCAAAGATGGCAGAGCTTCACACGCAGGCCGCAGTTGCAGCAGTCAAATTTATCGCGCTGGAGAAGATGATAAAGGGAGTGGGCGCATGTTTGGTGTCGATTATGCTTGGTGGTATTGGTGCCATCATGGCAAGACTTGTGGGACTTCTTTAACCGCCCCATAGGGCGAGAAAGGCACGAGATGACCATTACTACCAGCACGGCGACACACTGCCTATTCACGCCGGATTCCAAGCCCAACCCGGAAAGCGTCACGACGGTGTCGAATCCCGGAACCTTTATTCGGTTTGACGAACAGGGCAAGGAAGTCTACGACGCGATCTGCGGCCCAACGCTCCCCATGTGGATGGTGCTGCACCTGCCCCGATGGATTGTAGGCCCGATGTTCTGGATCAAAACGCTGGGACAAACCCGGTAGAAAGGCACGAGATGAAAGTCGCAAGTCTGAATGATCGTGAGCCGGGACTGGCGACGGTAGAAAACGAAGTCGGGTTCTGCCGATGGCTGGTGACGTGGCTCATCGTTCTGATGGGGTCAATCGCCCTGCTCGCCATGAGCGGGTGCAGCTCCTCCGGCGGCGGGCAGAGCGGCGGGTACACCCAGGCCAGCCAGTTCCTTCGCGACATGAAAAACGAGCACATCGGCGCGGCGGATACCCAATACAAGCGGGTCGGCAAAGACCCGGCGCTAGTGGGCCAGAAGTCGTGGAACGTGCTCTACTGCCCTCCCGATCCGGCCAGTAATGGTAATGGGGAGTTTGGGTACTGGGGGTGCAACTGTCAGGGCGCGGTAGGCGCGTGCATCCACGGTTGGGACTCAACCGACTTTGGCGGCACCGCATCCACCAGGCTCTACGCGGGACCTAAACCAACGAGCTCCGTCATCATCCACGAAGAGGCGCACGCCACGATTGCAAGGTGGGCCGACAACCCGGCAGAGGTCAACGCACACCCCACCGGGCATCCTGATTATGTGACCATCGGAGGGAAGATGTACAACGTCAAGCGTGACATCATCCCCGGCATCCGATGGCCGATGGTCTTCCGGGGGCCGGCCAATTTCCTCGATCCCCGCGACGACAAAAACGACTGGGAGATTGAAGGCTGCGGCTGGAAGGCTGCCAACGAAGGGACACTATGAAGATCAGACTCATCGCTCTATTACTCGCCCTGCCGCTCCTGACCGGGTGCATAACGCTCTCGCTCGTCCACGTGGGCGACAACCAGACCATCGGAGAAGGCGACGCACAGATGGAGTCGAACGCCG
>JAQBTI010000052.1 GCA_027624995.1 Chloroflexota bacterium | reverse complement strand
TTGTACCGGATCTTCTTGTACTTTCCGCAGTAGCACTCCCAGTCCTTCGTAGGACCGAATATGCGCTCGCAGAAGAGGCCGTCTTTTTCTGGCCTGAGCGTTCGATAGTTGATCGTCTCGGGTTTCGTTACCTCTCCGTACGACCAGGTCTTGATCTGCTCCGGAGAAGCTAGCGATATACGAATTGCATTGAAATCGTTACCGCTTTGGGCCATATTTCACACTCCTCGGCGTCCTTCCGTGGAAGGAGCCCTGAAACCTAACTATCGTAACCAGTGCCTTCGACGGTTTCCGCATCATCGCCATTGTCTTCTGCGTCCGCAGGCGGCTCGACGCTCTCGGCTCCGTTTTGCTCTGCCGTGGCGGTGGCAAGAGGGAGATCCTGTGCTTCGGAATCCATCTGCGCATCACCGTTTGTCGCGACGGCTTCAGGCTCGTCGGAACCGGTTTCCGTTTGCGTCCTGCCCATTGGCCGTGGATGTGGCAACCGCCCCTTCCCGCCATCGTCATCGAAAGGCCTCGAGAGAATGTCGGCTACCAGTTGCAGCGTGGGAGTCTGTCCGTCTTCTTCTCCGTCAGTCAGTGCGAGCTGCTCGGCTTCCTCGTGCAACAGTTCGACAGAGAGTCCGAGGCTCTGCAGCTCTTTCAGGAGTACGTGGAACGACTCCGGGATGCCGGGCTGGATCACGTCTTCGCCCTTGACTATTGACTCGTATGTCTTGACCCTTCCGACAACATCGTCAGACTTGACCGTGAGCATCTCCTGAAGGTTGTGGGCGGCGCTGTACGCCTCCAGGGCCCAAACCTCCATCTCTCCGAACCGCTGGCCACCGAACTGGGCCTTGCCGCCGAGCGGCTGCTGCGTGATGAGCGAATAGGGTCCCGTCGACCTCGCATGTATCTTGTCTTCTACGAGGTGGGTGAGCTTCATCATGTAGATGTACCCCACCGTTATCGGCTGGTCGAATCGATCTCCGGTACGCCCGTCGTGAAGGACAATCTTACCGAGGATCGGAGCCGCTCTGTGATGGTCCCGATCTATGCGAAGTGCCTCGGATTTCAGTTCCTTCAAAGAAAGTCCGGAGACGTCCCTCCCCAGTTCTTTACCGAGCCAGAGCTCCAGACAGACTCGGCTGGGTTCGCCAAGAACGGCCTCCGTAAAGACCTTATCGTAGTCGTAGCCGCGCTCTTCGAGCCAGGTTCGGGTCGCTCCAAAGTCGATGTGCCTGGCCCCATCATCAATAGGCCGTGGGTCTACCGCTCCCGACTCATCTATAATCCATGTTTGGGCCAGTGCATCCTCGATGGCTGTGTCTGTGGCGCCATCGAAGACCGGGGTGACTGCTCTGAACCCCAGGTTGTAAGCCGCCCACCCCAGATGGGTTTCCAGTACCTGTCCGAGGTTCATCCGACCGGGAACGCCGATCGGGTTGAGTATCAAGTCCACCGGAGTGCCGTCGGGCAGGAAAGGCATGTCCTCCTCAGGCAGGATGCGGGCTATCACGCCCTTGTTGCCGTGTCTGCCGGCCATCTTGTCTCCGGCCGCGATCTTTCGCGTCTGCGCGAGCCAGAGTCTCACCAGCTTCGTTACGCCGGGTGCGAGTTCGTCTTTGTTGGCCCTGCTCAGCACCTTCACCCCGATTACCTTGCCACGCTGACCGTGTGGCACTCGGAGAGACGTGTCCTTCACGTCACGTGCCTTCTCCCCGAAGATCGCCCTTAATAACTTCTCTTCGGCAGAGAGCTCCGTCTCACCTTTGGGAGTGATCTTACCGACTAGGATGTCTCCAGGGCCGATCTCCGCGCCGATTCGTATGATCCCATCCTCATCGAGGTCGACCAGACTCTCATCCCCGACGTTGGGGATGTCTCTGGTGATCTCCTCCGGGCCCAACTTCGTGTCCCGGGCCTCGACTTCGTGTTTTTCTATGTGGATGGAGGTAAACCGGTCTTCCCTTACCATCTTCTCGGAAATGATGATCGCGTCCTCGAAGTTGTAGCCCTCCCAACTCATGAAGGCCACGAGGACGTTCTGGCCCAGCGCCAACTCTCCCCCTCCCGTCGATGAACTGTCGGCGAGTACCTGACCCGTCGTGATTGCATCTCCGGAGACAACGATAGGACGCTGGTTGACACAGGTACCCTGGTTGCTCCTCAGGAACTTCATAAGCCGGTACTCGTGCTTCTCACCGTCCGGGGCCTCGACAACTATCAAGTTACCGCTGGACTCGATGACGACGCCGTCCGACCTCGACAAGACAACCTGACCGCTGTCTCGTGCGACCCTCTCCTCCATGCCGGTCCCGACCAACGGAGGCTGGGGACGGAGCAGGGGCACGGCTTGCCGTTGCATGTTCGAACCCATTAGCGCCCGGTTCGCGTCGTCATGTTCCAAGAAGGGAATGAGTGCGGTCGACACACTAACCAGTTGCATCGGAGAGATGTCCATGTAGTCGACTCGCGCGGGCGGCTCCATCCCCATTCCTTCACCGATCCGCGTCTCAACGCGTGGATCGGTGAACTGGCCGTAGCGGTCCAGCGCCGAGTTCGCCTGGGCGATATGCCTCTCCTCCTCGTCGTCCGCTGACAGGTAAATGATGTCCTCCGGCGCATCGGTGACAAATGGCCGGACGGCAATCATCTGCTCCGGTAGCGCCTCCACTTCGGGCTCGAGCTTCCGGGTGATCGTCTTATTCGCTTGGACGATTACATTGCCGTCCCTATCGACTACGTCTCGAGTCACCGTCCGGCCTGTGATTCTCGGGTCGGCGCTGGAGATCTCCTGCAACACCTTCCTGTACGGCGTCTCTATGAAGCCGTACTCGTTGGCTCGGGCATAGCTGGCCAGAGACCCTAGTAGGCCGATATTGGGACCCTCAGGCGTCTCGATGGGGCAGATACGGCCGTAGTGGGAGTGGTGCACGTCTCGCACGTCGAATCCGGCCCTGTCCCTCGAAAGACCGCCGGGGCCGAGCGCCGAAAGCCGGCGCTTGTGTGTAAGCTCGGCTAGCGGGTTGGTCTGGTCCATGAACTGCGAGAGTTGTGAGCCCCCGAAGAACTCCCGGACAGCCGCAACGGCCGGTCTGATATTAATCAGTGCCGCTGGAGTCGTCGCGGCGGGATCCATCTGCGTGGTCATGCGCTCCTTGATGACCCGCTCCATCCGCAACAGACCGACGCGCATCTGATTCTGGATCAGTTCCCCGACTGCGCGCACTCGCCGGTTGCCCAGGTGGTCGATGTCATCGGGTGCGACCTCGCCATTGTTGATCTGGATCATCATCTTCAGCAGCGAGATGATGTCGTTGGCAGACAGAGTCCTGTGTTCCGCTGGAGGGTCCAGCTTCAGGCGCCGGTTCAGCTTGTAGCGCCCGACACGTCCCAGGTCGTAGCGCCTGATGTTGAAGAACAGGTTGTCCAAGAGCGTCCGCGCGTTCTCAACGTTGGCCGGCTCGCCGGGACGTAGGCGGCGGTAGAACTCCATTAGCGCCTCGTCCTGGTCCGTAACCGCGGTATCCTTCTCAACCGTCGTCTTCATGAACGCGTGCTCGGGGTTCGTGTCGATGTCTTCGAACAACCCCAGCAGCTCTTCGTTCGTGGCGAAGCCCATGGCTCTGAGGAGCGTGCTTACGGGAGTCTTTCTCTTTCGGTCGACCTTGACGGATATGATGTCGCGGTTGCTGGTCTCGAACTCCATCCAGGCCCCCCGATAGGGGATGAGCTTGGCGGAGGCAAGTATCCTTCCCGTGTTGGCGTCCGGTTCGGCGGTGAAGTACACGCCCGGCGATCTGACAAGCTGGCTCACCACCACGCGCTCCGCGCCGTTGATCACGAACGTGCCAGTGGTGGTCATCATCGGGATGTCCCCAATGAACAGAGTCTGCTCCTTGACCTCGCCCTGACCTGGGCCTTTCGCCTTGATCTTTAGCTTGACAGTAACATGCAGGGGCGCGGAGAAGGTGATTTCTTTCTCCCGACACTCCTGCTCGGTGTACTTTGGCTGGTCAAAGTAGTGATCCTCAAAACTCAGCTCGAACCGACCGCCGGGAAAGTCCTCGATGGGCGAAATCTCCTCGAAAAGCTCACGCAGACCATCCGTCTTGAGCCAGTCGAATGAGTCCAGTTGTACCTGAATGAGGTTTGGTATGTCTAAAACGGATGGGATTTTGGCGTAGGATCTTTTCTCGATTGAATTGCCGTTGGACACCTGCAATGCAGATGAAATCATGCGTTAAACACTCCTGGATTTGTGTGGCTAGGCCGGGGCGTACGTAGGACCAACTTTGATCTGGAAACAGACAGACACAGAGGCGCACAGCGAGTCTGTGAGAAGAAAAGACACAACTCTCGGGGACATAAGTCGACCGATACCCGACGATAACATATGGGCTCGACATGTGTCAACGGCCCACGTCTTGTGGCGGATTTGGTGCACAGAACAATAAACGTCCCCATCGGATGATCGGAGGGCGTTTCCGCGGTAGCCGCGCCACCTATGCCGACACCTGAACAGCGGCCGGGCCTGATCGTGACCCGGACGACGCCTTAGACCTTGATAAAACTGCCTACTTCCTTGATGTCTCCGGCGCCGAGCGTAATGCCGATGGCCTCGTGGGACTTGTGGATGGCATCGGGACTGTCCGCCTTGGTCAGACACCATGCCTCGGAGTCCGTGAAGAACGCGTTGATCCCGGTCCCGCCGAAATCATCGGGCTGTCCGCTCTGGATTTTCGCGACCGCCGCGTCCTTCATCTCCTGCGGTATCGGTCCTGCCATCGGATGGTGGTCCAAGTACAGTGCCATTGCTCCTCCTTTTTCTATCTTGTTTCTATCTACAACCGCTACCGAGCTTGGCCTGCGCTGGGTGTCGGCGGATGTCGGCGGTGACCACACTCGATTGAAGGCCGGGCCGATGAAAGCCCTACAGATCACACGTTTGATGCGTCCGGTCCGGGAGAGATTCGCAGTCCCCTCTAAAGTCGACCTTGGTTGCGAAGCCCCTGGTTTGTCTAGCTCCCGTCCGACTTAACGAGTCCTATCAGGTTTCCCACGGGGTCCGTGAAGTGGGCGAACGTCACCACGTTCGGGATCTCGGTTATGGGCACCACGGTCTTACCGCCGAGGCTCTCGATCTTGTCCAGGTACGCCTGAAGGTCGTCGACCTCGACGTAGACCAGAGTCTTGTTCGGCTCTTCCGACGGGCTTATGCCGCCGTTGATTCCTCCGGCATGTGTGTCGATGAATCCATAGTCCATCGGGTTGCTGCTATCGACATGCCAGTCGAACACGTTCGCCAGGAACTCCTGGCACTTCTTCGCTTCCTTCGTATGGATCTCCCAGTGGACAACGGGATTGGGCATGATACTCCTCCTCCTCAAATTTTTTGGTTCCTAGATTCCAGCGCGAGAGATCGTCCTACCTCATCTCCTCGTCGGATCCGGCGTGCGGGTCCGGGCCCGGGTCTCCGCCCGCACCGGCGACGACCAGCCGCGCAAGGTAGTGTTTCCACCCGTCCGTGTGCGGAGCCAGTTGGTCGGCCGGCAGCCCAACGTGTCGAAGCCGCACGATCGTACCTCCTCCGTCCTCAGTCAGCGAGACCTCCACGGTACTCGTGCCCGGTGGCAGAGGACTACCCTCGCCCTCCCATCCTCAGGTAAACACGACTCGCGACGGCGGCGTGACCTCAACGTATTCGCCCCTGGCAACGTCCCGGCCATTGACGTCTAACCTGTAGATGCCGCCTCGGGTAGGCTCCACCGTGGAGCTCTGACCCTGCCAGAGGGCAATCTTCGCAGGGTCAGTGAAGAACTCGAAGACCGTCTCGCGCGTGGCGTCGATGCGTACCTCGAGATCTAGGACATCACTCTGCTGAGTTGGCATCGGCCCTCCGCTGCTCGGCCTCTGCGGCCGATTTGAGTAGTTCCAGACTGTCGCTCCAAAAGCCCTCCAGGTAGGCCCTAAGCTCGGCCAATCCCTCCGGACGTGTCCTGTAGAGCAGTTTTGTTGCTTCTCTGCGGACCGTCACGAGCTCTGCATCCACGAGGATCCTGAGGTGCTGCGAGATCGCCGGCCGGGTGACATCGAAGTGCGATGCGATCTCCCCGGCGGGTAGTTCAACAGTATTGATGAGATTCAGAATGGCCCGACGCCGAGGTTCGGCGATGGCCCGCATTGCCGTATCGAGCATGCACAATATGTTAGCAACGACTTACGAAAGTGTCAACTAACAATATGGCTAGGGGCCGACGGTGTAATATGGTTTTGTCGGAGCCCACGGGAGTCGGACCCCGGGGCCTGACCGATTCGCGATGCGAGGTGCTTTCTTGTATACAGCGGGTCCCAAGGGAAGGGTCCAGGGCTGAGCCCTGGTGCGTCACATCCTTCACGCCGATTTCGATGCCTTCTATGCCTCTGTGGAGCAGCGCGACAACCCCGAGCTGAGAGGAATGCCCCTCGTTGTTGGAGGGAGTCCCGAGGGCAGGGGAGTAGTCGCGTCCGCTTCGTACGAGGCCCGAAGATACGGCATACACTCCGCGATGCCGATGCGGACCGCCTACCAGCGTTGTCCGAAACTTCTCAGGGTACCCCCCAGGTTCGACCGGTACAGCGAGGTCTCGCGGGCCGTCATGGCCATATTTAGAGACATCACACCTCTGGTCGAGCCGCTGTCTCTAGACGAGGCATACCTCGACGTGACGGAATCGATTACTCCGGCGCGCCCCCCCGAGGTCATCGCTGCCGAGCTCAAGAAGAAGGTGCGGACCGACCTGGGCCTGACGATCTCTGTGGGCGTCGCCACGAGCAAGTCCGTAGCAAAGGTCGCTTCAGACATGGACAAGCCCGATGGGCTTACCGTCGTACCGCCGGGTACCGAGCGCGACTTCCTGGCCCCTTTGACGGTGGACAAGCTGTGGGGCGTCGGCCCGAAGACCGCGGCCCGGCTGGCCCTGGAGGACGTCCACATGATCGGGCAACTGGCGCAACAGACAGATGCGTGGTTGGCCAGCAGGTTCGGCCGCGTCGGCGAGCATATGAGACGGCTTTCACGAGGTGAGGACACCCAACCGGTTGAGGTACTTCGACAGCGCAAGTCGGTTAGTGCCGAGACCACGCTCGCTCAAGACTCCGGCGATCCAGAGGCTCTCATGGAGTTGGTAAGCCGGTTGAGCCTTCGCGTGGGCAACCACCTCAGTAGCAGAGATATGCACGCGCGTACCGTCAAGCTCAAGCTACGGTTGGCCGACTTTACGACGTTTACGCGTCAGAAGACTCTGGCTGATGGGGTTGAGAGTTCGGAGTCGGTCGACGCGGCCGCCAGGGCACTGCTCCGGGCTGAGCTCGCCCCGGGCAGGCTGTTCCGGCTGGTCGGCGTAGGGGTGACTGGCTTCGATGAAGTCCGCGACGATCCGGTACAACCCCGTCTGGCTGGGTTCGAGTAGGGGGCAGAATATGCCGTGTCAGGTGGAATGCCATTTCGGCAAGCTCTTCACGAACGGCGGATCGAATCTGCGTTCGTGGTGAGCCAGTCGAACCACGGCCCGCGGGAGCAAGGGATGGAGAGGGTGCTCTATCCTCTAAAACCGGTTCATAGCGATGTAGATCCCGATGCCAGCCGCTATGAGATGGAAGATACTGAGATAGCCCAAGCCGAAGACAAGGATTATCAGGTAGGCGACTCCCATACCCCCCGCCGCAACGTACTTTAGAGTCCGCCCTTTCTTCCGGTTGACCGACAGGCTGACCCCTTCCCCCACGACGTAGCCGAGACCGGCAATCGCTAAGGTGTCGAGGTAGGCCACCTGGTAGATAATGGCCGGACCCAACAGCGCGAACAGAGTCCCGCCGACGGTTCCGAGGACTACAGCCGCTGCCACCGCCCTGGCCAGGAAGGGCGTTGTGACGTCGAACGTAGGCACAGACCTTACGTTCGCGCAGTCCGGACACCGGATTCCCACCGGCGCATGGACCATGCACCGAGGACAAACCGGCTTCTCGCACTTGCCACACCGCAGCCTCGTAGGTGTGTCGGAGTGCTTATCGCAGTATGTGGTCGCCGAGGCCTCTGGTCGACTGCTCATTCTCTGTGTCGGGCCTTCTTTCGGTCCAGTCAGTCTGTTTGGAGATGTCTCGGTCCCAGAGCACCCTGTATGCCATAACCCTGAGCGTGGAAGAGCCGGACGGCAGCGGTTGCCAGTTGGCGGTGAGCCGCTTGCTCATAAGTACAACGCCGATCCCTAAACTCACGGTTAGGAGCTCGACGGGCCGGTCGAATGTATAGGCGAGAACTGGAAGGGAGACCATCGCAACAAATGTCCAGAACCCGGTGTCCCGCTTCAGCACTCGTCCGATCAGTCCCATGACCACCGTCAGGATTAGAAACTCCTGCCACATGGCGAATCCAAGGACCACTCCGATGGCCGTTGCGACCCCCCTTCCACCGGTAAACCGGATGTAGGGAGACCAGTTATGCCCCGCTATCGCCGCCAGTCCCATTGCCGCTTGTACGGCAAGGCTCTGGTCCAGGACCTTCGCCAGCGCGATCGGGGCTACCCCCTTTGCCGCAAAGTCGAATAGCCCCTGTAAGAAGCCCGTCCACTTTCCGACGTGGACCATGACGTTGGTCGCTCCGACGTTGCCCGAACCGAATTCCCTGATGTCGATTCCTTTGAAGTAACGCGCCACCAGGTAGGCCGTAGGCACCGAGCCCCACAGGTACGCCCCCAGGACGAAGCCCGCGTCCGTCACTCTCGGGGGCCAGCCCCAGGACTGAGCAGGTCAACTAGCAACGGCGCGCTCCTTCTTCAGGCGCTTCAACTCCACGACCGTGTCCATAGCCGGTCCTGCAGCGCCCGGCTCCGGTTCGCCGGGATTTCCAGAAGCGTGGTAGTCCGTGCCTCCGCACGGGACGAGGTCGAAATCGTCGGCGAGCCTTTTCAGTTGGACCACCTGGTCGGGAGTATAGTCCTTGTAATAGACCTCCATGCCTACGAGGCCCGCATCTTTGAGCTCCTGTAGAACGGTCCGGAGGCCCGAATCGTCTCCCTGCTGTGACTTGTCATCGTAGTAAGTGGGGTGAGCCAAGACGGGCAGGGCCCCGTTGTCGATGAGAATCCCGACCGCGTCAACCGGCGTCACTCTGATGCGCTCTACGTATGCGACACCGTTCCTGCCTATGTACTTGTCAAACGCATCTTTGGGATACTTGACGTAGCCTGCCTCCACGAGCGCCTGGGCGATATGCGGACGACCGATGGACGCCCCGTCGGCGATCTGCTGGACTCGTTCCCAAGTGATGCCCAGACCCAGCTCGTTGAGACGCTCGACCATGGAACGGCCTCGTTCAACGCGGCCCTCCCTGAAGCGTGCCAGCACCCGTTGAAAATTGGCGTCCTCGACGTCCACGAAATAGCCTAGCAGGTGGACCTCGGCATTGGGGACGTCGGTGCTAAGCTCTACGCCGGGAATCAGTTCCATGTCGGAGAACTGATGTATGGCCTCTTCTGCCTCCCGCAGGCCCTCCGTGGAGTCGTGGTCCGAGACCGAGATGATCTTCACGCCGTTCGACGCACAGAGGCGCACGAGTTCCGACGGCGTCAGTGTCCCATCGGAAAAGGTCGTGTGTAGGTGAAGGTCGACTTCCGCCATGGATGTGTAACTCCTGGAGCGCCCTCACCTAAGTCCTCTCCCAGAGGGGGAGGAGAATCTACCCCTTCTCCCGGCGGGAGAACGTTGGGATGAGGGGGCCCCTATAAGACCACAGGCCGCTCCGAGGCTCTTCCCTCGACAAGCGGCCTGCGATGTGCTTTCTGGACTCACGACCGGCCAGCCGGTCGCCCTATCGAGCGTACTCTGTGGCGCGGCTCTCTCGTATCACCGTCACCTTGATCTGGCCCGGATACACGAGCGTATCCTCTATCTTCCTGACGATGTCCCTCGCCATCTTGGAGGCGGCAACGTCGTCTATCGACTCCGGCTGCACCATGATCCGGACCTCACGCCCGGCCTGAATGGCGAAGACCTTCTCGACGCCGTCGAACGCCCGCCCCACATCCTCCAGGGCCTCCAGCCGCTTCATATACGCCTCGACAGAGTCCCTGCGGGCGCCGGGTCTGGCTGCGCTGATGGCGTCGGCCGCCGATACTATGAAGGCCTCCACCGAGCTCATCTCGTCGTTGTGGTGCTCCTGCACGCAGACACACACCTCGGTCGACACATCGTACTTGGCGGCGATCTCAGCTCCGATGTCCGCGTGGGGACCCTCGACCTCGTGCGATAGGGCCTTCCCCAAATCGTGCAGAAGTCCGCCAGCTTTGGCTATGTTGACGTTACCTCCGACCTCGGCGGCGATCATCCCCGCCAGGTGGCAAACCTCTAGGCAGTGCCTCAGAACGTTTTCGCCGTAGCTATAACGGTACTTCAGCCGCCCCAGCAGCTTGATTATCTCCGGATGAAGGCCACGTACTCCGGAGTCGAAAACGGCCTCTTCGCCGCTCTTCCATACGTCGTCAGCGACCTCCTTCTCAGCCTTGACGACCATTTCCTCAATTCGCGCGGGATGGATTCTCCCGTCCGCCATCAGCTTCGTGACTGCCACCCTGGCGACCTCTCGCCGAATCGGGTCGAAGCACGACAGAGTAATGGCTTCGGGCGTATCATCGATGATCACATCGACGCCCGTTGCCTTCGATATCGCCTTTATGTTCCGTCCTTCGCGGCCGATGAGACGACCTTTCATGTCGTCACTGGGTAGGGGCACGGTGGTCACGGTTACTTCGGATACAACGTCGGATGCCAGCCTTTGGATCGA
This sequence comes from Chloroflexota bacterium, assembly GCA_027624995.1. Classification (GTDB taxonomy): domain Bacteria; phylum Chloroflexota; class Dehalococcoidia; order Lucifugimonadales; family CATQGZ01; genus CATQGZ01. The sequence goes on along the minus strand of JAQBTI010000052.1, from coordinate 100 downwards.
CTGCGAGAGGATCCGTCTAGCCTTCTCTTCCGCCTCTTCACGGGCCCTCTGTTCGGCATCGCGGTATCGGAGGGCCAGGTCGTGTTGGATCTCCCCCTCT
>JAQBTI010000051.1 GCA_027624995.1 Chloroflexota bacterium | reverse complement strand
CGGGACAGCCTCGGCATACCTCACGTCTACGCAGAGTCCACCCACGACGCCTTTTTCGGACAGGGCTTCGCAACGGCGCAGGACAGGCTGTGGCACATGGACTACGACCGCCATCGCGCATACGGCCGCTGGTCGGAGTTCGTTGGCGAGACGGGGCTGGAGCAGGACAGGATGATGCGACGGTTTCGGATAGCCGACTCTGCCCACGCGTCGTATGAAGGCCTGGCTGAGGAAGGCATGGCGATGCTCGAAGCCTATGCCGCCGGTGTCAACGCGTTTCTGGATTCTACGGAAACCCTGCCGGTCGAATACTCGCTCGTCGGCGGAGAGCCCGCAGCATGGACTCCGCAAGATTGTATCGCCGTCTACACCGTCCGTCACATCCTGATGGGTGTCTTCGAAGGGAAGCTCTGGCGGGCCAGACTAGTCGCGGAACTCGGCGCGGAGCGGACCGCTGAGCTGGTGCAGGGATACCAGCGCGGACACCAACTTATACTGCCACCAGGGGTTGACTACGACGGAACGGCACTAGAGCCGCCCGACGGGTTGGGAAATTCACTGGGAACCGCCGATTGGCTGGACGATCCGGGATCCGGGAGCAACAATTGGGTCCTATCCGGCAAGCGTACAGCCTCCGGCAAGCCATTGATGGCCGGTGACCCGCACCGGGCTCTCGACACACCTAACGTCTATTATCAGAACCACATCCGGTCTCCCGAGTTCGACGCCATCGGTCTTTCATTCCCAGGCTGTCCCGGCTTTCCTCACTTCGGCCACAACTCGAGCGTAGCCTGGTGTGTCACTCCCGCCCAGGCTGACTACCAGGATCTTTACGTCGAAAGGTTCAATCCCGACAATCCCTCGCAGTACCAGTATCAGGGCACCTGGCTTCAGGCGGATGTCCGCACAGAGGTAATCAAAGTCCGCGGAGGAGAGGACGTGGAGCTGGGCCTCTCAGCGACCCAGCATGGCCCGATCATCGTCGGCGACCCTGCCCGCGGCGAGGCTGTCGCGTTCAAGTACACCGCGGCCGCTGAGCCCAGCCGCGGATTCGACTCGGTCTTGAGAATGCTCCAGGCAGAGTCCGTCGATAGGCTGGACGAAGCCATGAGACACTGGGTCGACCCTTGCAACAACTTTTTGCTGGCCGACGCTGAAGGCGACATCGGATACCTCATGCGTGGCAAGGTCCCCGTGAGACCAAAGGTCAACGGCTGGCTTCCGGTGCCCGGCTGGGACGGAGAGCATGAATGGACCGGAACAATCCCGTTCGACGAGCTGCCTAGGTCGCGCAATCCCGAAACTGGCTACATCGTTACGGCAAATAACCGGATTGTCGACCAGCACTACCCTCACTACATATCTATCTGGTTTTCACCTGACTACCGTGCTCGTCGGATAACAGAGCGCTTAGGCGAGTTACGGGACGCTACCGTTGCGGACATGGGCTCAATCCACTCTGAGCGCATATCCATACCGGCCCGGACGTACTCTCGTTTGCTGGCCGAGGTCATCCCGGTAAGCGAGGGAACCGCCTGGGCGAAGACGTTGCTGGCCCACTGGGACGGCAGTATGGACGTCGCCTCCATCGCGCCGACAGTCTATAGCGCCTTCCGCCTCAAGCTGCACGACAGGGTGTTTGCCCACCTACTGGGAGATCTAGCGGGAGAGGCTGCCAGGACCTCCGGTCGAGGCGGTCCGGTCCACTTGATGCAGCTGACCTCGCGGTTTGTCAGCGCAGTCGAGAACGGTGACACCTCAATGCTTCCGCCCGGAAGCACCTGGCTCTCGATCGCAAATACGGCACTGGAGGAAGGCGTCGTCTACCTGAATGAGCGATTCGGCGAGAACACGGCGAACTGGACCTGGGGTAAAGTCCACCAGACGCGGCCGCAACACACGCTATCAGGCGCGTTTCCAAGTCTGGCGACGGTTCTGGACCCACGATCTTTTCCGCTTGGAGGCGACGGGGACACGCCCTTGTCTGGCGGCTACTCACCCACCGAGCCCTTCACCATCACCGGAACGTCTGCAGCTCGATATGTGTTCGACCTCGGGGACTGGAACAATTCAGCCTGGACCGTGCCGCTGGGGTCGTCCGGCCATCCGGGCAGTCCTCATTACGCCGACCAGGCAGAGACCTGGAGCAAGATTGAGCTGACGCCCATGCTCTACGATTGGGACCTAATTGCCTCCAGCGCTGAGAGTCGGCAGAAGCTGGAAGACGATTAGGGCTTGGATTCGACCCCGATCATGTCACGCCGATCGCAGCGAAGTGTCTGGTTGAGCAGGGCGCGACCCGTACGTTGGCCTCGAACCATCCCCACGACCAGATTCTTTTCCCTGCTCCGCCGGGCTCAGAATGACAGGCCGTAGTGATTAGCCCACGATGAATAAGGAGTTGCAATGACCGGTTCCTACGAAGGGTCCCATCAACAGTACGACGTGCTTTGTGAGCCCAGCGTCATGGTCCCGATGCGTGACGGGGTCAAGCTGGCGACCGACATCTATTTCCCGGCTTTGGGAGGGCGAAGGGCGGACGGACAGTTTCCGGTAGTCCTCGAAAGAACTCCCTACGACAACTCGTCGCCAGGCGCCGTCACCACCGCCAAGTACTTCGCTCGGCGAGGTTATGTCTGCGTCAACCAGGATGTACGCGGAAGGTTCGAGTCTGAGGGCGAGTGGTATGCGTTCGCAAAAGAGGCGCCGGACGGCTACGACACGATCGAGTGGCTGGCGGCACAGCCCTGGAGCAACGGCAAGGTCGGGACGATGGGAAGCTCGTACGCCGGCAGCGATCAGTCGGCAGCAGCCACCCTCAATCCCCCTCACTTGTCGACCATGATAGTCGGTGTCGGAGCGTCGAACTACTATCACAGTTCCATGAGGCAGAACGGAGCTGTCGAGCAGCGTTTTCAGGTGTACGCGTTCAGAATGGCAGTTACAAGCAAGGAGGCGGCGGCCGACCCGGGTCTAAAGGCCGCTATCGTCGATGCCTTCGAAAACCGAATGACGGACATCGTCAACGGTCTGCCGCTAAAAAAGGGCACCTCCGTGCTTAGCAGACTGCCCTCGTATGAGCAGTGGGCCACCGACGTGGTTCAGCACGGCGACTACGACGAATATTGGAGACAGCGGGGCTACGCCATTTCCGAGTACTACGAAGAACATGCGGACGTGGCCACCCTGTACCTCGGAGGCTGGTACGACTCTTACGCTCGCAATACATGCGAAAGCTTTATCAAGCTGAGCAAGATGAAGCAGACGCCCCAAAGGCTGTTGATGGGACCATGGACACACGGTGGCTGGGAGGTGACGTTCTCGGGCGACGTCGACTTCGGCACTGAAGCCCATATCCACTACAACGACATGCGGCTGGCCTGGTTCGATCACTACTTGAAAGGGCTAAATACCGAGGTCGCCGGCTGGCCTCCTGTCCGCATCTTTACGATGGGGTCCGGCGAGGTGCGCCCGGACGATCAGGGCCGTATCTTCCAGGGCGGCTACTGGCGAGACGAGAGCGACTGGCCGCCTGTTGGGGCTAGGCCTACGGCGTTCTATCTCCACGGCCGAGGAGGGCTCTCGACTGAGCGTCCGCAAGGTGTCACATCACCTACCATGTACTCATATGACCCGAAAAACCCTGTTCCTACCATGGGAGGCGGGATCTCGGCGGCCGACTCGATAATGCGCCCCGGGGGGTTCGACCAGCGAGGACGACCGGACTTCCATGGGTCCAGAGGCACTGAACCGCTCAACACCCGAAGTGACGTGCTCTCGTTTCAGACCGAGCCGCTCGTAGACTCGGTAGAGGTCACCGGACCGATTGAGATGCACCTGTGGGCCTCTTCGTCTGCGGTCGATACGGACTTCACCGCGAAGCTGGTCGACGTTGTTCCTCCATCGCCCTCTTATCCGGAAGGGCTGTCCATCAACATTACGGACTCCATAATTCGCGCACGATATCGAAACGGCTGGGAGAAGGGTGAGGCGATGCATCCAGGTCAGGCGTACGAGTTCGTGTTCGAGCTCTACCCGACGTCAAACATCTTCCGAAAGGGCCACCGGATACGGCTCGATATCAGCAGCAGCAATTGGCCTAGGTTCGATACCAATCCGAACACAGGCGGACCGCTGGGTATCGACGGGGCGTACGAAGTCGCGAGACAGTCCGTCTACCACGACGAGGTACATCCCTCCAACGTCATTCTCCCACTCAGGGGACGCTAGTCACTTCAGCTATCGGCGGCGACGTCCGCACTGGTATAATCGCAAGGCGGCCGTGGCCGAGTCTGTCGGCTTGCGCCTAACTCGCCATGCCATCCGCCGTTATACTTATCGTAGAATCCGCGATTCCCGGGAGGTCGTAATAACATGCAAGAGCTTGCAGGGGCACTTTCGGATATCAGGGACCGAGTCTCTGACATCATGGTGCGTCTTTGACCTGCCGAAGAAGGAGCGCGAGATAGCATCCATCGAGGCCGAGGCGGCCGACCCCTCATTCTGGAGCGACTCAGGTCGGGCCGGAAAGAGGATGCAGAAAATGTCCAGTCTCATTGCCGAGCTGGACGAATGGCGCGACCTGGACTCTCGAGCTGACTCTCTAAGTGAGTTCGTCTCCCTGGCAATGGAAGAAAAAGACGGCTCTCTGCTCGAGCCTGTGGCCACCGACCTCGACACGATTCGGAAGGATCTTGAGCGTTTAGAATTCAACCTCGTCCTCTCCGGAAGGAACGACAATAGAAACGCGATAGTGGCACTTCACGCGGGAGCAGGGGGTGTAGAGTCCCAGGACTGGGCCGCCATGCTCTTGCGCATGTACCTTCGGTGGGCCGAGCAGCGAGGTTATTCGAGCGATGTCCTGGACACGTCTCCCGGCGACGAGGCAGGTATTAAGAGTACCGTACTGCAAATTTCCGGCCAGCATGCATATGGGTATCTGAAGGCCGAGCGCGGCACCCACCGGCTGGTGCGGCTATCGCCATTCGACAGAGATCACGCAAGGCACACCTCGTTCGCTCTGGTCGAGGTATTGCCTGAAGTCGAGGAAGGTATCGACGTAGTCATAGACCCGGACGACCTGAAGTTTGAGGCGTTCCGCGCCGGTGGGGCTGGAGGACAGAGCGTTCAGAAGAACTCGACCGCGGTGCGGATCACCCACATACCGACGGGTCTCAAGGCAAGCTGCCAGAACGAGCGCTCCCAGCACCAAAATAAAGAGATCGCGATGAGAATTCTTACGGCCCGACTGGCCGAGCGCGAACTTGCGCTGAGGTCCGAAGAGATGGCGAAGCTCAAAGGAGAGCACCTCTCCCCCGAGTGGGGCAGTCAAATACGTAGCTATGTACTGCACCCCTACCGGATGGTCAAGGACCATAGGACGAATTTCGAGACTGCAGACGCGGACGCAGTCCTGGACGGCGAACTGGACGATTTCATCAGGGCGTATCTGACCAGCACAGTCGGTGGCGCTGACGGCCAACCGGCGAAGGTCTGATCGTCGCAGCGGGTCTGGCATCTAACCTGATTAGTCATATCTGAATGGTGTTAAATTGCGAAAACTGATCCCTGTCGTAGTGGCCTTGTTTGCAATAGCGGCGGTAGCCTGCGGAGACGATAAGACAGAGACGCCGGTCCCTACCGCCGTGCCGAATGAGGTAGCGGTTGCGGCCGAAGTTTCCCCTACTGAGGCACCACAGCCCTCTACGTCGGCGCCGTCTGGGCAGCAGCCGCAGGCGCGTGCGGTCCCGGTCTCTGAAAAGCCTCAGGGTGGTGTGTTCCGGCGGATCTGGTCCGATCCTCCAACGCTTGACCCGGCCCTGGTGACTGACACCACGTCGGCCGGAGTCGTCGTCGAGATATTCAGCGGACTGGTGGCCCTGAGCCCCGATTTGGAGTTGATTCCGGATATCGCCGAGCGCTGGGAGGTCAGTCCGGACGGGATGACGTACACATTCTTCCTTAGACCAGAGGCTCAGTTCCACGATGGCAAGCCCATCACCGCCCAAGACTTCAAGTGGTCTATCGAAAGGGCTGCCAGTCCAGACACAGGATCGCCGGTGGCGGACACGTATCTCAATGACATCGTCGGTGTCCAGAACGTTTTGGATGGACGGACCACTGACATCAGTGGCATAAAGGTGATCGACGACCATACACTACGCATCGATATCGATGCGCCTAAGGCCTACTTCCTGGCAAAGCTTACCTATCCAACCGCCTACGTCCTAGATCAGGAAAACGTCGAATCTGGGGGCAGGTTGTGGACCGACACTCCTAACGGCAGCGGACCCTTCAGACTGAAGGAGTACAGGGTAGGGGAACGGATTGTCCTGGAGCGCAACGAGAACTTCTATCGAACGCCGCCGAACGTCGATTCGATACTGATGAACCTTGCGGGTGGCCAGTCGATGGCCATGTACGAGAACGATGAGATCGACATAACCGGCGTCGGCTTGTTCGACCTCGAGCGGGTCCTGGACCCCAACGAGAAGTTGAACAAGGAACTCGTGGTTGCGCCGCCTGATTTCAGTGTCTCCTACATCGGATTCAATACCGCCATGAAGCCATTCGACGACCCCAAGTTCAGGCAGGCGCTGAACCACGCGGTGGATAAAGAACTGATCGCCACCGAGGTTCTTTCGGATCTGGTGGTCCCCGCTTATGGCCCCCTGCCGCCGGGCTTTCCGGGGTTCAATTCAAGCTTGCCCGGGCTTAGATACGACCCTGACTTGGCTAAACAGTTGCTAAATGAATCCGAGTACCCGAACCTGAGCGATCAGGACCGGCGTATTGTCATAACGGTCCCAGGTACAGGCGGAACGATCGGTCTCGACCTCGAGGTCATTATCGAGATGTGGAGACAGGTGCTAGATGTTGAGGTGGAGATCCAACAGGTCGAGTGGGCGACCTATCTTGACGACCTGAACCAGAGTAAGTTCCAGGCCTTCGCAGGTCTCGGCTGGGAGGCGGACTACCCGGACCCGCAGGACTTCCTGGACATTCTTTTCCATTCCAAGAGCAGCATCAACCACGGCGCTTACGCCAACGCAGAGGTGGACAGGGTACTCGAGCTGGCGCGCGTCGAGCCGGACATTTCACGACGGGTCGAGCTCTACCGGGAAGCGGAAGAGTTGATCGTGGCGGACGCTGCGTGGGTGCCACTGTGGTACACGGGTGAGCGCTACGTGCTGATCAAAGACCACGTTCAGGACTACCGGGTGACTCCGATGATCGTCCCCAAACTCAAGCAGATGTACATCAGGTAATCGACGCCGCGGCGTTGTATAGATCGCATGTGTCCCTTCATGGCTGCTCCGCTTCCCCGGCGGGGCAGCTTGCTATTCGGAATGCGCCCACCTATCCTTGGCACGCACTCGACCCGGACTCGGAGGGCTGAGCCATGTGGGTATACATAGCACGCCGCCTTCTGTGGCTTCCTTTCCTCCTTTTCGTCATCTCGGCCATCACGTTCGCGCTGTTCAGGATTGTCCCAGGCGATCCAGTAACCGTCATGCTCGGCGCTCGGTATGACGAAGACGTTGCTGAAAGGCTTCGGAAGTCACTGGACCTCGACAAGCCCCTTGTAGTCCAGTACTCCAACTACATGTGGGGTGTAGTCAGGCCCGAGTTACACACTCTGCACCTCAGGGAGGATAGCGGGACCACAATCAAGGTACCGTTTTTCCGCCTGGACTTCGGAGAAAGCTTCCGCTTCCGGGGCAGACCGGTCGGGCCGCTGATGAGGACCAAGATGTGGGTCTCATTTCAGGTCAACATGGCAGGAATGCTCGTCGCCCTATCGATCGGGTTGCCGCTCGGATTCTGGGTCGCCCATAGACAGGGCAGCTGGACAGACCCTGCAGCGGTTGCGATAGCAGTAATTCTGGCGTCTCTGCCGATCATGGTTACAGCGCCGGCCATCATCTGGCTGGGCTGCCTGAAGCTAGACCTGGTCCCATGCTCCGGTTGGGGAGGCCTGTTCGACTCGCGGATGATAGTCGTTGCGATCGCCATGGGCGGCCCCGGCGTCGCCGGCTTTGTACGCCTAATGCGGGCCAGTACTCTTGACGTCATGGGGCAGGACTTCATCCGCACGGCAAGGTCCAAGGGACTCGGCGAATTTGCCATCGACTCTCGCCACGTCCTAAAGAACGCGATGATTCCGATAGTTACGATCTTGGCGTTTTCCCTTTCCGGCATGCTGACGACGAGCTTCGTTGCAGAACGCATATTCGGGATCCCCGGTATAGGAAGCTTCGCAATCGACTCCCTGTTCAATAGGGACTACCCCGTCATGATGGCGATGACAATCATCCTTTCGACCGTCTTCGTCCTATCGATTCTTGCGGCAGACGTTGCGTATGCATATGTGGACCCGCGGATTCGATATGACGGGGGAGGTAGAGGCTAGTGGCTTCAGCAAGACTAACGCTGGACAGGCGAACTGAGGCCAGAAGCAAGGGGCACCTGGCCCGAGCCTGGTCACGGCTACTTCGAAAGAAGATCGCGCTCGCCTGCATGACGGCTATCGCAGTGCTGTACATCAGCGGAGTCTTCTCTCAGGTAGTGGCGCCCTACGGGTACACCGACCAGAACTTATCGGAGACCAGGAATCCCCCGAGCCTCAAGCACCCCTTTGGCACCGACCGGGGCGGGCGCGACATGTTCACGCGAATTCTATGGGGAATTCAAAATACGGTAATAATCACCGTGGTCTCGATGGCCACCGGAGGCCTGGTGATCGGGGTGTCCCTCGGACTGATTTCCGGATATTTCGGGGGCCGTATCGACGCTCTGATAAACCGCGTGGGGGAGGTCTTCTCGGCGTTTCCCGAAGTGCTTCTCATCATAATCCTCGCGGCCACATTGAAACCCAGACTGCTCGTCTGGGTCAGATGGCTGGAGGACAACACATTTCTAGACGGCCTCGTGAGGACCGGCATACAGGACTACGTAGCCATTTCACTCGCGCTGGTCGCCTTTGGCTGGTTCGGGATGGCCAGAATCGTGCGAGGACAAGTGCTTGTGCTGAGAGAGACGCAGTACGTCGAAGCGGCTCGGGCGCTCGGCGCGTCCACTCCCAGGATCCTTTTCCATCACCTTCTCCCAAACTCCATCAGTATCATAATGGTCGTCGTGAGTTCGGGTATGGGGGCTTTGGTGTTCGCAGAAATCGTGTTGAGCTTCCTTGGTCTCGGAATTCAGCCGCCAAGGCCGAGCCTGGGCAGGATGCTGTTGGAAGGGGGCAACATCGGCACGCTTCAAAACGAGTGGTGGATGCTACTGTTCCCAGGAGCGGTCGCCTGGTTGATAATCCTTGCATGGACTCTGTTGGGCGACGCCCTAGTCGACGTATTCAATCCTCGGACTCGTTGAGATCTGTTATGGGATTCAAGCTACTGGTCCTGCCTCCTGACGACTCTGGATCGCACTTCGGCGACGACTGGCCGGGCCGGTTGAGTAAGGCGGTTCCGGGGATCGACGTGACAGTCTGCGACTCAGTGGGCGAGGCCATGGAGGTCATCGGAGAAGCAGACGCAGCGTTCGGAAACATCGTTCCCGAGCTATTCGAAAGGGCCCACAATCTCCGGTGGATCTCGTGCCCATGGGCAGGCCCGCCCGCCGGGTACTACCACCAGCCGCTGATCGACAGCGACGTGGTCGTAACCAACATGCGCGAGATTTACAGCGACCACATCGGCGCCCACATTATGTCGTTCGTGCTGACCTTCGCCAGGGGCCTGCATGTGTACCTGCCTCGTCAGATGCGCGGCGAGTGGCGCCCAGGCTACGAAACGGTACACCTCCCAGAGTCGAGGGCACTGGTGGTCGGGGTGGGCGGCATCGGCGCTGAGGCGGCACGCCTGTGCTCAGAGTTCGGCATCACGGTGGTTGGAGTCGACTCACGGCGCGAGAAGGCCCCGCCTGGGGTAGCGGACCTTCGCCGCCCGGATGCGCTGGACGATCTCCTACCCACCGCCGACTTCGTGATCGTCACGGTCCCGGAGACGCCCGCGACCCAAGGGATGTTTCGGGCGGAGCAGTTCAGGCGTATGAAAAGCAGTGGCTTCTTCATCAACATTGGCCGCGGCGCCACGGTGGTCCTGGACGACCTGGCCGCGGCTCTCAACGACCGGGAGATCGCCGGAGCCGCCCTGGACGTCTTTGAGCAAGAGCCGCTCCCCTCGGGCCACCCACTGTGGTCGGCGCCCGGAATGATCATCACACCCCACGTAGCGGCGACCGGGCCCTACACCATGGAAAGACGCTTCGAAGTTCTACTGGAGAACTGCGTGCGGTTCAACGAGGGCCGTCCGCTCATCAACATAGTTGATAAGACCAACTGGTTCTAGACAGGCTGTTGAGACTTTACCTGGTCGACGGTACCTACGAGTTGTTCCGTGCCCACTTCGGCGCTCCACCTGCATACGCACCCGACGGGCGGGCAGTCGGAGCGGTCAAAGGGCTGGTCCAGTCCCTGCTCCTTCTCTTGAAAGACCCCGACGTGACTCATTTAGCCTGCGCGTTCGACCACGTTGTCGAGTCGTTCAGAAACGAGCTGTTTGCGGGCTACAAGACCGGCGAGGGCGTCCCTGAGGAGCTTCTGGCCCAGTTCCCTCTGGCCGAGGAGGCCGCATCGGCGTTAGGGATAGTTGTCTGGCCGATGACCGAGTTTGAGGCTGACGACGCCCTCGCCACCGCTGTAGCGAACTTCGCCGGCCAGCCGGGCTTCGATCAGGTGGTTGTTTGCACTCCAGACAAGGACCTTGCACAGGTTGTCCGGGGAAACGAGGTCGTGTGCCTCGACAGACGAAGGAACATCACGCTCGACGAAGCAGGGGTGTGGGCCAAGTTTGGAGTGGGCCCCGCGTCGATTCCGGACTATCTGGCACTGGTGGGGGACGCCGCCGACGGCATTCCGGGTATTTCAGGCTGGGGCGCCAAAGCCAGCTCTTCGGTCCTGGCTCGTTACGAGCATATCGAGCGTATCCCGGTCGACGCGTCGGACTGGGAAGGAGTTTCGATCAGAGGTGCAGCGTGTGTGGCCTCCAATCTGGCGGAGAGCCGGAAAGACGCATTACTTTACAGGGAGCTCGCGACCCTCAGAAGTGACGTACCTTTAGCCGAGGATCTTGACGACCTCTTCTGGAGAGGGGTCCCGCAGAAACGATTCGAAGCGTTCTGCTCGGACTTGGGGCTGGATAGGCTTATCGACGCCCCGACTCGATGGCTGTAGCGTCCTTCGGTAAAAGTACCCCCGGTGGGACTCGAAC
>JAQBTI010000050.1 GCA_027624995.1 Chloroflexota bacterium | reverse complement strand
CGGGAACCGGGCTTAGGGCCCGGCACCGTGGGTGGTAGGGCCCTGGTACTCTGTCAGCCTCCTCGGCTGGTCCTTTTCCCAGGCTCGAAAGGGATCTCCGTTAGAAGCCTATTATGTTGAACGATCCGGGACATTGAGGAGAGCGTGGCGAATCTGGAGCGGGGTATCGACGGACATGTCTGATCCGATGTTTCTAGGTCCTCTAATCTGTACCAACATCTCTTGAGCTATGATCCGTTGAGGAGCTAAGATTGGGCACAGATGTTCCCGGTGTATTGAAACAGCATAATCCGTCCTGGTAGACGGCCGCCCGCCATATGACCAGACACCCTTAATATGCCGCGACTTCCCGCAAAGAGACGTGGAACTTCCGTAGAGGTCAAGAAAAGGCCGCTACGCTTTTCCTTTTGGCCAATGTACCGAGGCACTCGAACAATCGAGTGTCTTCGTCACAGACCCCTGGGCGCTCATTGAAGAGAGCATTCGTGATCGCTGTCCGCCAGGTGCTTTCCAAGAGGCGGTTGCTTCGCTGAGCCAGGCACGGAGCTTCCACGAGTCCGGGCTCTCTGCTGACCTACCCGCAGCAAAGCCATTGCTACTGTATTACGCCTTCATGAACTTGAGCAAAGCCTATGCATTGACTGTAGGCACTCGATCCACATTCGATGCTGCGCGCCACGGACTGAGGCCCTCTCCACAGGGGCTCAGTGGTCTGGCAGGATCTGTGGACGCGTTCCAAAGCCTGGACCGGCTGAATCTATTTGACGAGTTTCTTTACGCACTCACCGGAAGCAGGTTGCCAGCGCTCCAGACATACCCCGTCGAAGAGATCATGGCCCAGATCGTTCCCGGGCATCGAGTTTGGTCCCAATCTCCTCCCGTAAAGCGTGAGAGATTCATCGCGGTCGAGAGGGTCGACGTCATGCATGACAAAGCGTCGAAGGAACTCTGGCTGAACCTGCGAGTGTTTGCGGACGATCTGACACGACTGGGCGTGACTCACTCGGAATTGCTCAGCAAGTCGGGTCTGCAGAATCTGTTCATCGAGGTAGACATAGAGCCTGGTCAATCAGACCGTCGACTGCTCTGTTTCGAGCAGGTTTCCCCTCGTACCTATCGCTCGAGACCGTCCGACGAGATTTCGGACTTGGTCTCGACCGTTAGGGACAAACTCTGGACGATCGTTCAGAGCATTCCCCCTTATAGAAAATACTACTTGTACATGGGGCCATCAGCGGCTCGCGGGCCTCTGCTGCCGCAATTGGCAGCCGTCTACATGCTTATGTTCTTCCTTAGCACCGTCACGAGATATCGTCCTCAAGAGTTCGATCAGATTCTGGCCGGGCAATATGGGGCATTCCTAAGAGAATTCTTGGCAAGTCAGCCCAAACAGTTCTTGTACTTGCTGGCGTCGGAGTTCGCCCAACGCGAAATTACGCTGCCGGCGATGGTATATTGAAGACCTATCAGCGGAAATCCTCACCGCGCTCGGCGTCTCTGACAGGTGGAGCCGTGGCACGCTCCTGAATCGAAGTAGGACCAGCCTCGTTCCAAACCTTTTGTCGCGCCAAGTGTCGTAGCAACAGGGAGGCTGTGACCACTCGACCCTCCCCCGTCTCCACCACGAACACGAGTCTTCGTGGGACGCGCACCAATGCTTTCAGGGCGATGCTGAGGTATGATGGCCTCGCCCTAAATGGCTGTTTCAAAACCTCGATCTTTTGCCCCGACTCGAGACTGAAGGAGGCCCAACTGTGCCAAGGATGGCTGGAAAACACGCCGTGATGGAGATGCTCAAGGCCGAGGGGGTCAAGTATATTTTCGGTAACCCGGGCACCACCGAGACGCCCCTCATGGACGCGCTCGAGTCGCACCCGGACATCAAGTACATGCTGACCGTGCAGGAAGGCGTGGCCATGGGGATGGCGGACGCCTACGGCCGCGCGTCGGGGAGCCCATCTTTCGTGAACCTGCACATAGAAACGGGCCTGGCGAACGGCATCAGCCTGCTCCACAACGCCCATGAGGGCGGGTCTCCTATCGTATTGACGGCGTGCAACAAGGACGTACGAGAGCTGGCCCATGGGCGCAGCGACCTGGCGGAGATGGCCCGTCAGTTCACCAAGTGGAGCGTCGAGGTGAGCCACGCCGACGCGATTCCGGTCGCAATGCGGCGGGCGTTCCACGAGGCGAAGACTCCGCCTACAGGGCCCACCTTCATCTCCTTCGCCGCCAACTCGCTGGACGACGAGGGGGACATGGACATCATCCCTTCGTCTCGGTCGTTCAACCGCATCCGGCCGGATGCAGATGCGGTCGAGCTGGCGGTGGACATCCTAGCCGGTGCAAAGAACCCGGTCATGCTGGTTGGGGACAGCGTCGGTGAGTCGGGCGCCGTAGACGAGGCTGTACGAGTGGCCGAACTGCTGGGGTGCCGAGTCTACTCGACCGTCTTCTCGGGGGTGAACTTCCCCACGAGCCACCCGCAGTACCTGGGGCCGATCCGGCTCGGATACAGGGGGACCCGCGATTCTCTGGCCTCGGCCGACGCAATGCTGGTCGCCGGACGGATTGCCAGCAACTACTACATGTTCTCTGATCCACCCATGCGTTACTTGAGCGAGAAGACCCGCCTGATTCACCTGCACTGGGACGCCTCCAACGTGGGCCAGACGGAGCCCACCGACGTGGGCATCGCCGCAGATCCAAAGACCTCGTTGGCCGAGATCGCGGAAGCCCTGGAAGCGAGTATGAGCGGCTCGGCCAGGGAGGCGGCCAAGATCAGGGCTACCGAGGCCGCTGCCGAGAAGCAGGCGGCACAGGCCAAGGGCGATGCCAGGCTGAAAGAGCGATGGGACGGCTCTCCGATGAGCCCCGAGAGGATGATGGCCGAGCTGGCCAAAGGGCTACCGGACGACGCGATCATCGCGAACGACTCGGTGACGAGCGGTGGGGCCCTTCACCACTCAGTCCAGTTCGACAAGCCAGGCAGCCTGTACGGTGGCCGCGGCGGCGCTCTCGGCTGGGGCATGGGGGGGACGCTTGGAGTGAAGCTGGCTAACCCGGACCGGCCGGTGGTCGGCGTAATCGGGGACGGGAGCGCCATGATGACGGTGCAAGGGCTATGGACGGCGGCCGCCTCAAATATCCCGGCGGTCTACGTGATCTGCAACAACGGCATCTACAAGGTGCTCAAGGTGAACATGAACATGTATAAGGAGCTGGTCCTCAAGGGCGAGACGCCACCCAGCCAGTTCCTAGGCATGGACTTCAAACTCCCGTTCGACATGGCCGGGATGGCAAATGCCAACGGCGTGTACGGGAGACGGATCGAGGACCCGGAGGAACTGGCCCCGGCACTCCGAGACGCGATCGATTCGGGCAGGCCGGCGCTTCTGGACGTGGTGATCGACCCGGCGATGTAGGGCGCCGCTCCTCGTGGGGCGCGGAACGCCTACCCGAGGCCCTCCGGGACTCGGACTGTCATCCGGTTGCGGTCGACATCGATGCTCAGTACGACGTCGGCGATCGCGGGTAGCAGGAGGTCTTTGTCGTTGGGGCGGCCTATCACGTAGACATCGTTACCGCCGGTGTCCAGTATCTCCCGCACCTGTCCCAATAGCTCCTCGTCTTCGGTGAAGACTTCGATCTCGATGATCTGGAAGTGGTAGAAGGTGCCTTCCGGCGCCGGACGCACCTCGCTCCGTGGGACAGTGAGTTGCGCGCCCCGGAGTGTTTCGGCTTGAGTCCGATCGGCGACAATGTCCAGTTTCAAACGTAGGCCAGCCTTGGTGGACCTAGCGCGCTCAATTCGGGCTGGCCGACCATCCATGTAAACGAGACCACCCTCCGAGAGGCGTTCCGGGACATCCGTAAGAGACCTGACCTTGAGGTCTCCCTGGATTCCCCAGGCGCCGACGACGCGACCAACTACGACGCTGTCGTCGTCAGAGGCGTTGGGCGAATGATCCGTTGGAGAGGTGTGGGGCAAGTGAGCAGACGGTCACGTCGGACCGGGAGCGACTAGACGATCTCGAGAACGGCCCGGGTACCCTGCTTGACCGCAGCCACACGGAGCAGAACACGTATGGACTGCGCCACCCTGCCCTGTCTGCCGATGACCTTGCCCTTGTCATCTTCGGCGACTTCAAGTCTGAATACGACTCGCCCGTCTTCCTGTTCCTCGGTGACCTTTACGTCTTCCGGGTGCGAGGCGATCGACTTAGCAATGTACTCGATAAGCTCTTTCATGTGCTCCTAAACCTTTTCGAGGATGCCCTTTCTCTTAAGCATACGCTCGACGGTCTCAGAAGGTTTCGCACCCTGACGAATCCACTTCAGGGCCTTCTCTTCGTCAAGTACGAGGGTAGTCGGCTCGGTCGTAGGGTTGTAGTGGCCCAGGTGATCGACAAAGGCACCGTCGCGCGCGGCCCTAGAGTCGGCGACAACGATTCTATAGCTGGGCTGGTTCTTCGCGCCGACACGGCGTAGTCGAATTCTCAACATCGGTATTCATCTCCAGTTGTGTGGAAGGTATCACTGACGGCTGAAGCCGGTCGGCGGCGGACCTATTGAACTTCGGACCGATTAAGGAGCTTCGCCACCCGAGACTTGCGGCGGGCGGCGTTATTAGGATGGATGACGCCCTTCTGGGCCGCCTTGTCCAAAGCCACGATGGCCTCGGCAACGGCGCTCTTTGCCTCGTCAAACTCGTCCCCGTCTACCAGCCTTCTCGCCTTGGTGACGAGTGTCTTGGCCCTGCTGCGAATAGGCGCGTTCCGTGCGCGCCGCCTCTCATGTACCCGGGCCGATCTAGCGCTTGGCAAATTATCCACTACCTCCGTGACTCACGAGACTTCCTGACTTACGGTCGAAGCTCTGGTTACGCTGGTGACTCCATTTACGCCCTCAAGCTTGGAGAAAAGGCGACCGAGCTGGTCGATTCCTTTGGTAAATACGGTCAAGGTGATCACACTGATGTCCTCAACCTCCCTCGAAACACAGGAAGCTATGTTAACACCTTCGCCCGATACAAGCGAGGTAATGTCCATCAACAGACCGACTCTGTCCCACGCCTCCAGTTGGATTCTGACCGGGTACAGCGTCTCCGTCTTACCCCAACTCACGGGCACCAGTCGCTCGGTCTCCGTCTCAGCCGCAATGTTTGGACAACTGGTCTTGTGGACTGTGACGCCCCTGTTTCGAGTGATGTAGCCGATTATCCGCTCGCCGCTGATCGGGGCGCAGCAGCGAGCAATTCTTGTGAGCAAATCTCCCACGCCGAGAACCTGAATACCCGAAGCAGGACCCGTTGTCGGAAGCGGAGCCACAAACTCTTCCTGGGCGACAACTTCAGGAGCGAGCTTGTTGACGACTTGCGTCACCGAAATGGTCCCGTTTCCGAGGGCGATAAATAGCTCGTCGACAGTGTCGAACTTGGCGAGCTTGGCGACCTCCTCCTCGCTAATAGAAACGTGGAGCCGCCGCACCTGCTTCTGGAAGACCTCTCTTCCCCGCTGGATGTTTGTGCGTCGCTCTTGCCGGTTGAACCACTGGCGCACTTTCTCACGAGCGGAGGCGGTCTTGATATAGCCGACGTTTGGATTGAGCCAGTCGAGGCTGGGGCCGCGAACCGTTTTGCTCGTCATGATGCTGACGGTGTCACCGTTCTGTAGCTCGGTGTGGAGCGCCACCAGCTTGCCGTTGACCTTCGCCCCGATGCATCGGTGTCCGACATCAGTGTGGATTCGGTAGGCGAAGTCGAGCGGTGTCGAGCCCGCCGGGAGCTCCTTGAGGTCTCCCTTGGGAGTGTAGACGAAGACCTGGTTCTGGAAGACGTCGGTCTTGAAGGACTCGACGAATTCCTCGGCGCCGCTTACATCTCTTTGCCACTCCAAAAGCTGCCGCACCCAGCTCATCTTCTCCTCGAAGCGGTCGTCAGATGCCTGGTTCTCTTTGTAGAGCCAGTGGGCTGCGACGCCATACTCCGACACCCTGTGCATCTCGTGAGTCCTGATCTGCACCTCTACCGGCGAGGCCCCCTCGCATAGGACGGTGGTGTGCAACGACTGGTACAGGTTGTCCTTGGGGTTGGCCAGGTAGTCGTCAAACTGACCCGGAAGCGGTCGCCATTTCGAGTGAACGGCACCCAGGGCGGCGTAGCAATCGCTGACCTCGTCGACCAGGACCCTGAGCGCGAACAGGTCATAAATCTCTCCGACCTCTTTATTTTGCGCGGCGTAGGCCTGGATCTTCTTATGGATGCTGTAGATATGCTTTGGGCGGCCGGTCACTTCTGCCTTGATGCCAGCCGTGGCCAGCTCCTCTTCGAGGATCCCGATCACGTTCTGGATGTACTGCTCGCGCACCTCTCTCCTGGTGCTCAACAGTTTTGATATCTCTTGATAGGCCTTCGGATCGATGTGCTGAAAGGCCAGGTCCTCCAGCCTCCACTTCAGGTCCCATATCCCCAATCGATGCGCAAGGGGCGCGTATATTTCCAGCGTCTCCCGAGCGATGATTGCCCTTCGGTCGGGCGGCAGGGCTTTGAGGGTGCGCATGTTGTGGAGCCGGTCTGCCAGCTTGATGAGAACGACGCGGATATCTTCAGCCATTGCAACGAGCATCTTGCGAACACTCGCGGCTCTGGCCAGGCTGTCGTCCGAACCGTCGTTCCTCGACTCGAACTCTTCGGTCATCAGTTCGGTCTTGGTAAGCTTGGTGACCCCGTCCACCAACTTGGCGACCTCTTCGCCGAAGCGTTCTGTCAACTCAGAGGGAGAGACGTCGCAGTCCTCGATCACGTCATGGAGGATTGCTGCCGAAAGGGCGTTGGCATCGAGCCTGAGGTCTGCGAGAAAAAGAGCGGTCTCCAGCGGATGCTCGATAAACGGCTCGCCTGACAGGCGCACCTGTCCGTTGTGCGCCTCTTCCGCGAAGCGGTAGGCGTCACGGATGATCTCGAGTCTATCTTCCGGGAGATACTCCCGGACTTTTGCCAGTAAAGTTTCTACCAAGATTCTCTCTGGGCGCCTGTTTAGACGGTGCCCTCCAGTATAACCCCGCTCAAGAAGCTCACGCAATTTGGGGCGGCCCTGCCTGACCCTGTGCCGTGGCGGACAAATGGGATGGGTTCCCGCCTCCGCGGGAACGACGAAATGGGTGGGCTGAATCAAGACTTCGAATACGGAGCAAAGACACTTCCCGCAGCCGGAACGGCTACGGTATCATTGAGTTCGCCGCCCAACACTTTTCAGGAGATTCTTCTTGCTTTTCCAATCCCCGAAGGGCACCTCAGACATCCTTCCCGAGGACCAGCCCTATTGGCGGTTCCTCGAATCGAGAGCGGAAGAGACCGCCGCCGCGTTCGGATATTCGCGCATCGAGACGCCCATGTTCGAGGACGCTCGGCTGTTTGTCCGGGGCATCGGGGAGGTGACCGACATCGTCGAGAAGGAAACCTACACATTCGAGGACCGGGGCGGCGATGTGGTCACGCTGCGGCCGGAGGGTACAGCTCCCGTTTGCCGCGCATACCTCCAACACGGTATGCACAACCTGCCTCAGCCCGTGCGTCTGTACTACATGGCCACCAACTTTCGGTACGAGAGGCCCCAGGCGGGCAGGTACCGGCAGCACCACCAGTTCGGTATCGAGGTGTTCGGTGACGCAGACGCTGCAATTGATGCCGAAGTGATCGAAGTCGGCTGGCGAGTCCTGGATTCTGTCGGCATCGGCGACAAGACTCTCGGATTGAACAGCATCGGCGACTCGGAGTGCAGACCTGGCTACATCGCGGAGCTGCAGACCTATTACAAACGACACACTGAGATAATCTGCCGCGACTGTCAGAGGCGCCTGGAGCAGAACCCGCTGCGTCTACTGGACTGTAAGCAAGACTCGTGCCAGCCCGTGATCGCAGAGGCGCCTCACAGTGCCGACTACCTTTGTCCTGCGTGCCAGGAGCATTGGGATGCACTGCTGGGCTATATCGGAGATCTGGGCCTGCCGTACGGGATAGACCACCGCCTTGTTCGCGGGTTCGACTACTACACACGGACCGTTTTCGAGATCACCCCGCCAGGCGAAGGCAGTCAGAGCACCATGCTCGGCGGGGGCCGCTACGACGGGCTGATCCAGGAGCTCGGCGGCGCGCCCACGCCCGGCATCGGCTTCGGGATGGGCATCGAAAGGGCAATCTTGAACGTCAAGCAACAGGGCGTCGCGTTGCCGGCCGAGGAAGGCGCTAAAGTAATGGTCGCACACCTCGGCGCCGCAGCGAAGAAGGTCGCCGCAGGCGTGGCATCCCGGTTGCGCCTCGAAGGAATCTCAGCCGTGTTGGCTCCCGAACGGGGCCTTCGAAGCCAACTCAAGTATGCCACGTCGCTGGCGGCTTCACACGCCATTATCATCGGGGATGACGAGTTGGAGCGCGGAGTCGTCGTCGTGAGGGACATGGGCAAAGGCTCGCAGCGTGAGGTCCCTATGGACGAACTCTACACGGTGTTTGGAACCAAGCGCGACTAACACCGCAGCGCTGACGCCTAGATGTCCTTGCTATACTTATGTCACCCTAATTCAGGATCGGATCTCCCAATGTTAGACAGACTCGCAGCAGTAGCAGAGCGCTACGAAGAGATTGAGCGCTCCATGTCCGACCCTGACATCGCATCTGACCACCTCCGGTTCCAACGACTGGCACAAGAGTACTCGTCGCTGAAGACTCTCGTGACTCTCGGGCGAGAGTACCGCAAGGTCTTGGGAGAGCTTGACGAGGTCCGGGCAATGCTGCGCGACTCATCCGATCCCGAGATGACCGCCCTCACCAAAGATGAGCAACAGGGGTTGGAGACACGCCAACAGGAGCTCCAGGACGCGCTTCAGCTGGCGCTGCTCCCACCGGACCCCAACGACGAGAAGAACGTAGTCATGGAGGTGAGGGCGGGGACCGGAGGAGACGAGGCCGGACTGTTCGCCAACGACCTTTTCCGCATGTACACGCGTTACGCCCAGAGAAAGAACTGGGAGGTCGAAGTGGTGGACGCGAACGAGACGGGGATTGGAGCGATAAAAGAGATCGTCTACCAGGTGAAGGGCAAGGGCGCATACAGCAGACTCAAGCACGAGAGCGGCGTCCACCGCGTACAGCGGGTTCCGACGACAGAGTCCAGTGGGCGAATCCACACCTCGGCGGCCACCGTGGCTGTACTTCCGGAAGCGGAAGAGGTCGATGTGGACGTTAAAGCGGAAGACCTACAGATCGACGTGTTCCACGCCGGCGGACACGGCGGGCAAAACGTACAGAAGGTCGCCACCGCGATTCGAATCACGCACAAGCCGACCGGAATCGCAGCCATCTGCCAAGATGAGCGTTCCCAGGCCAAGAACAAAGACAAGGCGATGTCCGTGCTCAGGGCGCGACTGCTGGCGCGAGAGGTGGAGAAGCAGCAGGCCGAGCGGGCCCAGTCGCGTAAGACACAGGTTGGTACCGGCGACCGCTCAGAGCGGGCCCGGACCTATAACTTCCCTCAGAACAGAATGACCGATCATCGAATAGACCTCACAAGTCACGGGCTGGAGGCCATTCTCGACGGCGATTTGGACGAGATCATCGATGCACTGATCGAACACGAGCAGACCGAAAGACTGGCCGAGGTCGTCGCGTGAACGTCGGCGGGGTCCTGGCCTCGACTCGAAAGCAACTCGAGTCGACGGTGGATGATGCCGGCATCGAGGCGGAGGTGCTGCTGCGCCACGCATCGGGCATGGACCGCGTCGGGCTCTACGCCTCGTTGAACGAACCGATCGAGCCTCCAGCCGCCCTGCAGCTATCCGCACTTGTCCGGAGAAGGCTAGGCGGCGAGCCTCTGGCATACATAATCGGGCGAAGGGAATTCTACGGCTTCGACCTGCAGGTCACGCCCGACGTTCTCGTTCCACGTCAGGAGACCGAGTCGCTGGTAGACACGGTGATCGAGTTCATCGCCTCGCGGACGCCGGACGGGCGGGCGAACATTGCCGACGTAGGTACGGGAAGCGGAGCCATTGCGGTGGCCCTGGCACGACAGCTCCCTCACGCTACGGTTATCGCGACCGATATCAGCGCGCCCGCGCTCTCGGTCGCCGACGCCAACCGGCGGCTGAATTCGGTGGCGGACAGAGTACACCTGGTGCAGTGTGACCTTCTTCGAGGGCTCGACGGACCATTCGACGCGATCGTTTCGAACCCGCCATACATAGCGACTAGCGAATTGAGCGGTCTGCCGGCCGACGTTCGAAGCGAGCCGGCGCGGGCGCTTGACGGTGGTGTGGACGGTCTCAAGATCACCGAACGGCTGGTGAGACAGTCTTTGGGACGTCTAACTCCCAGCGGCGGCCTCTTCGTAGAGATCGCTCCCGAGCAGGCCGAACCGATCGCAGTCCTGGTGCGCCGCTGGATGCAGGGCTTCCGAATATCGATCATCAACGACCTATCAGGTTCGCCCCGCGTCGCTGCAATTCAGTCCGACCGGCCCGGCCGTTTTGCAGCCCTGTGGTAAAATTAGGGTTTGACACGCCAAGTAGGAATCGGAGTGGGACGATGCCCGATCAGCAGGCACAAGCTGGACAAGACCCAATACAGGCGGCTGATGCTAGGGCTTCCGCGTATCTGAGCGAACGAGGGACAGAAGACGTTCCAGACTATGACGCGCTACTGCACCGCTACGGCGAGGCGATGGTACGGATCGGTCAATTGGAGTCGAATCTCGACCTGTTGAAATCCCAGAAACGTGGTGAGGCTGAACCGTCACCCCCAGATGCCATGCGGCGGTCCGGGAGAGACACAAACTATTATGCCGGCCTGCTCCAGCGCTACGGCGAAGCGTCGAAGTAGGACGCCTCGAATCTGGCGCAGGCCAGTCCAACGAGTCTACGGATTGGCAGGGCGCTGCCAGAGAGCCGACGTACCTGGCTGACCTAATACGGCGAATCGAGATGATGGAGCGAGATGTAGGCATCTTACCGTTGTCCCAGGAGCCGAAGAACGCGGCCAGGGGACGGAACCGCCCCAGCGGGCTAGCCCGGGAAGACGGGGGAGGTCGCTCAGCTACGCCTCCAGGTCCTCAGCCTGGCGAGTCAACTGGCCAGAACCGAAGAGCAGTTCAAGACCGGGTCGCAAGGCCGACATCGAGGTCGAAAGAGCAGTCGTGTTCCCAAATGGCAGTTCTGGCGGACCTAGACCCTACCCAACCTGGTCAGCCTCCATTCGTAACTTGTAGTTCACACCCCGCCCGCATCGTATAACTCTCGTGTCTCCAAACTGGGTGTCTCGCGTCAATTCGTCTGCGTAATACCGCGTTTTGTTATTGAACGCCCCTCGCCTGAAGCTCG
>JAQBTI010000049.1 GCA_027624995.1 Chloroflexota bacterium | reverse complement strand
CCTGACACAGCACGTACGTATCCCCAATCTTGCGCTTGGGGATACGTACGTGCTGTGTCAGGTTTTCGCCGATCATGCGCTTCTTCCGGGCAAATGAGAGGAACCCTCTGACTGCCTGGAGTCTTTGCGCCGCCTGGGGAGCCGTCCCGTTGCCCCCGATCTGCTCGGCATACTCACTTATCAGGACCGGCGAAAGTTCGGTAAGGTCTCGCTCGGATCCGCACCATTGTGAGAATCGATGGAGCTCTCTGGTAATGGATTCGTACCCGTCCCCCGAATTGATGGAATCTCTGTACAGTGTCAGGGCATCCATCAGTGTAATCGGGTTATTCGCCTGCAATCCGCAACTCCTAGGCAAAGAGGTTATCCCCCATGGTATTAAGCGGGCGCGGCGGTGTCAACACACACGCGAATCGCCGTGCCGCATCAAAGTTGAGACGGTCGAGGTAAGGCCAGGTTCACTATCTGTGGGATGAAAGTCCGTATGGCGTGGACGCTCCACGGCGGGGCGGTTGACCCTCTCCATAGGCGCTGCTACACTCCCGCGCATCTGCGGACTATGAGGTGCCACCATGATCGGAGTGCTCACCCACCACTGGGCTAAGAAGGGCAGCGTCGCCGAGGCGCGGGCCAAGTTGGACGGCAACGGGCTCGCTCAGAGCAAAGCTCCCGGATTCGTCAGCCGGCAGACTCTCCTGGCACTCGACGACCCGACCCAGATCACCAGCATCGTTGTCTGGGACGATAACGATATCTACGACGCCTGGAAAGCGAGCCCCGAGCGCGCCAGGGCGATGGTCGGCGCCGGCGATCTCTGGTCCAAACCTCCCGAATCACAACGCTTTGAGGTAGTCGGCTAGCGTGGACAAAAAGATCGGATTCATAGGCCTCGGCATCATGGGTATGCCCATGGCTCGTAACCTGCTGAATGCGGGTTTCGAGCTATCCGTCTGGAACCGTACGCCCTCCAAAATGGACGAGCTCGCGAAAGCGGGGGCGATGACCGGGAGGTCCGCCGCGGTCGTCGCCGAGTGGGGTGACGTGACCATTACTATGCTCACCGACTCCGCAGCGGTAGAAGAGGTGATGGTTGACAGCTATAACAGTGTACTCGCGGGCGCTAGGCCTGACTCGGTCGTGATCGACATGAGCACCATCTCCCCGTCGGTTACCCGGTCGATCGCCGGGAAGCTGAGCGAAAAGGGAGTCCACATGCTGGACGCCCCCGTGAGCGGGAGTCTCCCGGGCGCCACGAGCGGCACGCTATCCATCATGGTGGGCGGTGAACTAGAGGTCTTCGAGAGATGCCGGCCGGTCTTCGAGGCCATGGGCCGGCAGATCACCCACTGCGGCGGCAATGGGATGGGGCAGGTGACCAAACTGGCCAACCAGATAATAGGCCTGGGTAACTTGGCAGCTATGTGCGAAGGCATCGTCTTCGCTGCAAAGGCCGGTGGAGACCCGGACGCGCTGCTCAAAGCCTTCGGCGCGGGCGCCGCGAACTCCTGGATGGTGGAGAATCTTGGACGAAAGGTGTTCGACGGCGACTTCGCGCCCGGCTTCATGGTCGATCTGGCTCAGAAGGACCTGCGTCTGGTACAAGAGGCCGCCGCCGAAATGGACATGCCTCTAATCACGACGCCGCTGGTAAGCCAGATGCTCCGTGCCGTGCAGCGCGCCGACAGCGGCAGCGAGGGTATCCAGGCCTACGTCAAAGCGCTGGAAGGCCTAGCAGGTATCGAGGCTAGGACCACCGAACCGGGTTAGACTCAAACCGTCATTCCCGCCCTGCAGACCGTCTTTCCCGCGGAGGAGGGAATCCATTACGGCCAGGCAGTTTGTCACCCCGATCCGTCGGGAACGACCCGAGCAAACCCCGCGCCTAGGCTGCCTGTCGTATCTAGCGAGACGTTCGACCTAACCCTGTCTCGCTGGACCCCGGTCTGTATAGCGCGTCCACCTGGCCGACGGGCACGTCAGTTACTAGCACACCCGCGTCGACGTAACTGAGCATGAAGTCGACCCCGGCGCGAATCGTGGTCACCAACGCCGTGTCACCGCAAGCCCAGAACACTGGCACCTCGCCTTCCCGGACGCTCATGCCCTTGCCCGCGAACGGCTTAGCCAGGTCGATGCCGATTGCCTCCGGGTCGCCGGCCCAGACCGGTGCCCCATGTCCCTCTGGTCTACCCGTGGTTATCGAGACAACCGCGTCAACATCCCGCTCCGGAATGGGCCGCATGCTGACCACCATCGGTCCTCCGAATACGCCGGCCGGGCGGCACGGAATATTCGAGACGTAGCTGCCGATCTGTTCGTTCTCCTCGACGTGACGGAGCCTGATCCCAGACTTCACAAGCTCCGGGTCGAAGCTGAAGCTGCCCCCGCTCAAGAAGGTGACCAGATCGCCGCGCCAATGCCCCTTCAGATCGGGTACGATCTCATCGACCTTCCCGTGGCGCCAGACCCTGTAACCAGGAGCGTCTGTGCGGATATCGGCTCCCGGCGCTGAGCTCTTTGGCTCGGTCTCTCCCGGCTCAAGCACCTCGATCAGCGGTTGAGGAGCGGGGTTGCGATGGCAGAAGAGCATGAAGTCGAAGGCGTACTTCTCTGGCAGGCAGATGAAACTGGTCTGGACGTACCCGGCCGCCATGCCAGCCGTATCCCGATAGCCTAGTTCGCCCCGCCGGGCCATCTCCCTTATCTCGCGAGGACTCAGGTCTGCGTATCTTATCCCTGGCCGTATGGTCATGGAAATGTCCTTACCAAGATATGATGCCGCATCAACACGTCACCCCGGCCAACATGTCACCCCGAGCGGAGCGAGGGGTCTAAAGCCGCTGACGGCTCCTCTAACCTCCGCCCGCCAGGTCCTTCCCGTTTCGGACCCAGGACTTCAGCCCATTACGGTCTTGGATTCCTCATCCTTCCCCGGAAGGACTCGGAAAGACATCTGACCGTGGCTGCCAATGAAAAGGCCATGTTCAAGACGTGAAGGCCATTGATTTATGCGAACATACGTGCTATCCTATTCTCGTCGACATGGACGCCGCCGCTCAAAAGTGGTCTTGGGCTGCACACTCTTCCGATCTCGTGTCATCGCGCTAACGAAACAGAACGGTACGGAATGGAACAGATCTACCGCGAACGCAGCCTCCTGGACCCGCCGCCAGATAGCCGGCCGACTTGCAGAGCATCTGCGCACAGGCCTGCAGTCCGGCCCCATCCAGCCCCAATACCGCCCCAGAAGAGCGATTCTGGGTACCAAGGATGTTCCGCACGCCTGCTACGCATCCACCGTGATGAGCTCCCGGCCCCAGACGATCTCGCCGTCGTAGTGGCGGGCGATGTCGCGGACCGCCCTTTCGGTCTCGCCGGGCTCGTCCATGATGTCAACCTGGTGCACCAGTACCAGCCGCTTGGCGCCGGCGTCCTGCGCCATCTTCGCCGCCGTGGTGCTGCCGCACATGTACTGTCCTTCAGGAGTGCCCGCTTGTTCGTCCTCGATGTAGGTGCACAGGCAGACCATCGTGTCGACGTCCTTGGCCAGGTTCACGACGCTGTCGCACGGCCGGGTGTCGCCTGTGACCACGACGCTGCCCTCGTCGCTGTCGATTCTGTACGCGAGTGAGTCCAACCACGGCTCGACGTGCTCGGCGGGTGCGGCCGTTACCTCCCAGTCGGCTCCCGATTGCACCTTGCCCGGCCCGACGTCCTTGGCCAGCACCACGGGTGCGGGGCGCGGAAGTACGCCGCCTCGTGAGGTGAACGCGTTCAGGCTCAGCGGGTGGTTGATCCGGGCGATCCAATCGTGGGCGTACGCGCCCTCGTGCTCGTCCATGATCCTGTGAGTGAGCTGCTCGGTCAGGTTTGGCCCAAACACCTGCAGATTGTTCTCGCCGCCCCTGAACAGATTCCACCTGCTCAGGATGAAGCAGGGGTAGTCCACGTCATGGTCGAAGTGGTGGTGCGTGAAGAAGAGGTTGTCGATCGTCGTAAGATCGATTCCCATCTTCACGAGCTTGTGGGTCGACGCGGGTCCGCAATCGAACATCAGCTTCTCGCCGCCGACGTTGACCACGTAGCAAGATCCGAACCTGTCGGGAGTAGGGCTGGGCGTTCCAGCGCCGATAATGTCGATCTTCATCTTCTTACCTCCATTTCAACTTACCGCAGAGAGCGCAGAGATCGAAATTAGAAAATATTCTCTACGCTCTCCGCGTTCTCTGCGGTTATTTCTGTTTTGGCTCGTGGGTCACAGGGCCTATGAAGACGTGCTCGGGCAGCAGGCTGGTGGTGACCGTGGCGTGGGGATGGTCGAAGCCCTCGGTCGTGACCACCCCCATAGCGGTGAAGTACTTAGACTCACCGCTGGAGCCCGACGCGTTGCCGCCGCTGTGGCCTCGAAGCCACGCCGGGTCGATTATCTGCTCCCCCTTCCACATCCCCTGCGTAGCGTTGAGGTGGCCGAATCGGGCGAGGTCCGATGCGCTGATGACAACCCAGCCCGGTCCGCTCCGCACCGGGTGGCCGTTGACCTCGTAGGGAGGGTCCAGGTACGTGTACGAATCTGGTATCGTCGGGTAGAAGTACTTCTGGTCCTTGACGTATCCGCCCGTAAGCCAGTCCCAGCGGTCAGCGGGAATACCGATCTTGCTGAACAGCCGCTCATCCAGGACGTCCTTCAGGTCCCGGTCCCAGACGACCGTAAGGGCCTGGGACAACCTCCAGAACCCGGCGCTGGAGTAGAGACCGACAGTGCCGGGCTCGGCGTGCGCATAGAGGTCGTAGAAGGGGTCTCCGGTCCACTGCGCCCAGTCAGGCACGCCGGATGAGACCTCTCGCACTCCCGATTCCCTGTTCATCCAGCGCAGGCCCAGCTCGATGGCGAACCCGCCGTAGTGCTCCGACTTCTCCCTGGCGCCGATGATATGCCGCCAGGTCAGGTTCTTGTGATGGCCCTGGTCGAGGTACTTATGCCGGTGGGAAAGCTGCCCCTCGCCCGTCCAGCTCTTGTTGATCGGCTCGTCCGGGTCGAGAAGCCCGTCCTCGACGGCGAAGCCGATCAGGGCCCAGGAGAAGGCCTTTCCCACGGAGGCTGTGTGGTGCCGGTAGTCCTTGTCGCCCCACTCGTGGACGAGATACCCGCCGCGGGTCAGCACGGCGCCCCATTGGTTGCCCGAGTGGTCCTCGCCGCCGAACTCGCCTCCTCGGATGTCCAGGCCCGCCAGGAAGGCCTCGAACCTCTCCGGGTCGAGCCCGGCGTCGGCCGGCGTGATTCGGGCCCAGCCTTCTTCGGGAAATGTTACCCAATCGGGGATTTCGAGTACCACGATAGAACCTCCATCTGAATGAGTCGGCCCCATCTTACCCGATACTCCGAGACGTGGCACTGCGGGGTACCGAGGCTTTTTTTGCGGCAGGCTCTCTCATGTCACTCTGCCACGGTTTCGAATTCCTTTCGGTCTACCAAAGTGTCGTTTCACGAAAACCCGCTGTTCGACGAGAGGGGTGTTCCTTACGTGCGACACCCCCCCTGGTCGATTCCGTCAATGTCGGTGACATCAAGGTGCTGTCACTGTGGAGGCATCCGATTGAATGGGCATTGACGGTAGTCGGCGCGGCTTATAGACTCGCATCGCTCCGACTGAGTATCCCGCAAACGCTCCCATATGCGAGCCGCAGCTTCAACCGGCCAGTCAGTTGCTATTCGGGGACAACATCACAATGAGAAGACTATTGACCCTACTGGCGCTCACTGCGATTTCAGTCATGTTCGCAGTATCCGGTTCGGGACGCACCGTTCGTGCAGAAACTCCCGTATTCGGAGATAGCGTGAATGTGAGCAACAACGTAGGGATATCACAAGATCCGTCCATCGCGGTTTCTGGCAGCATTGTGCACGTCGTATGGCGTGATAATACGCCTGGAAACGGGGAAATACTGTATGCGCGAAGTGTCGATAATGGTGAAACTTTCGGCACCCCGATAAACCTCAGCAACAGTACCAACTCGTCGCGACTCCCGTCAGTCGTCGCAATAGGAGAAACCGTTTACGTCGTCTGGATAGAAGACACTCCAGATTTCTACCAGGTGTCGTATGTGAAGAGTACCAATAACGGAGACACTTTCACTTCCCAAGTGAACGTATCCGGCGAGTCAGACGACCTCAATGCCTGGGCTCCAATGCTCTAGCCGCTGACACCAACGTGCACGTGGGTTTCGTAAACTGCTGTCAAACCAATCAAAAACAGGACGTGTTCGTTATTTCAAGCACGAATAGTGGAGACACGTTTAGCAGCCCTCTTGGCCTTAGCAACGACGATGGGGATTCGACACTCTTGGTAGGAGCAGCCTCCGGTGACAACGTCTATACAGCGTGGCGTGACAATACCCTGGGAGTCGTCGACACATTGTTCAGTAGGAGTACGGACAAAGGGAATACTTTCAGCGGGCCAACGAGACTTGGACCTGACTCTGACCTTTCTGTTGCAGCGGTAGATGACAAGGTTTACATCGCATTGGTTCACAACAGTGCAGGCAACAACGAGGTGGTGCTCAGAAAAAACTCCGACGGAGGGGCTACTTTCGGTTCGTCGAGCAACCTGAGCGATAGTGCCGGATCATCCGTTCAGCCAACCGTGTCCGCATCTGGGAGCAACGTGAACCTGGTGTGGCGAGAGGTCGGCGATATCAAGCTCACGCACAGCGGCGACGATGGAGCGAGTTTCGGGACGTCGTTGGTACTCGGGAGCGGCCAACAGCCAGCGATGGACACATCAGGAAGCAATGCGTTCGTGGTCTGGCGAGACAGCAACAATGACATTTCCTTCCGTCGGTCGCAGCCTGTCCGCCAGTGGTGTTCGTGCCAGGCATCTCCGGCAGCGTGCTCATCGACCCGATTGCCGGGGACCGAGAGATTTGGATTCGTAACCTTGCCGATTGGGACGACCTGAGCCTCTTCCCCAGTGACGGACCTATTCTCGTCCGGGCGTCGGACGCCCTTCGGGTCGCCCAGGTTGCTCTGCCCGGGGTGGGAGTGCTCGGTTCGGCAGAGATCTACGGGCCCTACCTTCAGAGGATGGCCGACGAGGGCTTCC
This sequence comes from Chloroflexota bacterium, assembly GCA_027624995.1. Lineage (GTDB taxonomy): Bacteria > Chloroflexota > Dehalococcoidia > Lucifugimonadales > CATQGZ01 > CATQGZ01. The sequence goes on along the minus strand of JAQBTI010000049.1, from coordinate 4,327 downwards.
ACGAATACGACATGGACGACAGCGGCACCTTCATCGAGGAGAGACTCTCTGTCGGACTGCGACACATCCCAGGCCGACGATGGCGGACCCAAGCCTAACCTTTTCGTCTTCCCCTACGACTGGCGCAAAGACAACGGGCAGAACGCGGACCTGCTGTGGGAGTACATCCGGTGCGTACGAGAGTTCTACCCCGACTCGGACGTGGACATCGTGGCTCATAGCATGGGTAGCCTGTTGTCGAGGCGCTATATCCTGGACAACCCGGACGACCACTACGTTAACGCCCTCATCACCATCGGTGGGCCCTTCCTGGGAGCACCCAAGCTCCTCTATGTGCTTGAGTCGGGGGACTTCCTCGATCCGCCCATATCCATGCTCCCAACAGTGAACAGCACCTTCAAACACCTGACGCATTCTTTTACTGGTGCCCACCAGCTCCTACCTTCCCGCAAATACTTCGAGCTTGCCGGAGAGGTGGCCGCTCCCCCATACTGGTCGAGGACGACCGCGACCTGAACCTCAACGGGACCTTCGATGTCCTCTCCTACACCGAAATGATTGGGGTAGTAAACCTGATGTACGGCCAGGAAGGCTTCTCCCCCGGCTCCGCCAGCGACGCCTTTCATCAGGGGGGGCAGGACGACTGGAGTGACGATACCTCGGGCGTCAAGTACTTCCACATCGCGGGCAAGCAGGCCGGCGAGACGACGATCGGGGGTGTGGCGGCCGCCTGGAGGGTGGACTGTCTTACCTTTGGGCTGCTGGGCGCGTTGGTCTGCCCACTACACCCCATCTTAGAACTGAGGTTCACCGAGGGCGACCACACTGTGCCCCTTCTCAGCGCCCAACGGGAAGGGGTCCTACAAAACCTCAACGCGCCGGGCGTCATACCGAGGATCATTGAGGTCTTCGACCCCACTCAAAACACCCTGGCGGACCACAACGGCATGATGCTTAATCCAGAGGTACAGGACCAAGTCCTGCAATGGCTGCAAGGGGTGTCCGCCGACTCACCGTCCGGCTCTGCGGCTTCCTCCGCGGCGGCGGCGTTAGGGACGGCGGCCGTCCACGAATACAATTACGTGACCATCTCTGGCGCCGAGTCGGTGGTGGTGGAAGATTCGTCAGGCAACAGCACCGCCCCGATCGGTGACGTGTTTGTAGGCCATGTGCCCGGAGTAACAACCTACTTCCTGGGAGAGAACGTGCGCCTGCTGGCCATCCCGACCTCGAGCTCCGAGACACACGAGATGACATTCCAGTCCACCGAACGGCCGATAGGCATCGAGGTCCGGGTGGGCACGGGCGACACCACCAGCCGAGCCGTCCGCTACCACGACCTGGCGTTGCCGAACAACGTGTCAGCCCAGCTCACCATCTCGCCATCGGGACCGCAAGACCTCATCTACGACTCGGATGGCGATGGCACGTTCGATACGACGGTTCAGCCTATGGTGGACGTGACCGGCCCGGCGGCAGAAGACACAGACCCGCCTGTGATCAACGTCCGCGAAGACATCCAAGGGGGTTCTAGCCGAATAACGCTGTCGGCAGAAGACCCTGGGTCTGGGGTGTCCAGGCTGCTCTACTCACTCGACGGAACGAACTATCAGGAGTACACAGGCCCGCTTACGCTGGTCTCGCAACGGACGTCCGTACTGTACGCGTTCGCTGACGATAACCTCGCCAACCGGGGGACGATGGTCCACGAACTCAGAAAGAACGCTACGCCTATCCCTGCGCTGACCTGGTGGGGCCTCGGCGTGCTGGCCATTCTGCTTATCGCGGTCTTGGCGTGGCGCAGGCTGGCTCTTTCCAACCGCATCAACCTTCCTCGAGGGTGACTGGCGGCCCGTCCGACTGCACTAGGCCCTGTACATTCTCTGCCCCTCACGCTAGGATTTCTCCACGGTGGGCTGCGGGTGAGTTTAGACGACGATGCGAAACCACGGTCGCGAAAAGGGCTTCTCCTTGATGGAGCTTTTGGTGGCCATCGGGATCATGGCAGCAATCGCGGCCGTAACCATCCCGCTTGTCACCAAGTTCGTTGACAGGGGGCAGTCGGGAGCGCAGACCAAGGAGTTTGGTGCATGTTCAGACTTCAATGAGGTCTCTGATGGCCGACGCCGCCCTGATCACGGTTGATGCGAATTCGACCACGGCCGTCAACACGTGGGCCGGCCTCCCGAAAAAGAACGCCGTCGTCATCATCGTAAAAGGGGTCGCCACTGACCTGTCGGAATACATGAGGATGACCAACGACACGACCACTTACTACTACTGTTGGAATACCGCCGCGGTGGCGAGCGTCCACACAAGCGCGGTAGCCTGTCCGTGAGATTCGTATCGTATGGGTAGACTGACCACCGAAGAGGTCAAGGAGATCCTTAGACGACCGATAATCTCGGTCGTCTCCACCATCCGCCCCGATGGTACTCCGCACATGACTCCGGTGTGGCACTTAGTTGACCGCGGCGACGTGGTGATAGGGATCGAGGAGTCATCGGTCAAGGCCCGCAACGTCCGTGCAAACCCCGCCGCCGCTCTCAGCGTAGTCGTGGATGAGTCGCCACAGAAGTGGCTTTTGGTGAACGGCAATGCGACCCTGTCTTACGAGCGGATGGCAGAGATAGTCCGGGCGCTCTCGGTGCACTACATGGGTGTCGAAGAGGGCGAGGCCTACGCCAAACAGGCGGTGATTGACTCCGACTTCGTTCTGCTGCGCATCACACCCACGAAGATGGTCGGGTTCGAACTAGAGGGCTAGACTTCTCGCCTGGCTGTCACCCAAGAGCACTCGTCCGTGGTCCAAGCCTGCTCAAAGACTCCAGACCGCCGCTGCGGTGCGGCCCAACACGCGGGCCTTTTCGGCGTCGGTCAGCCAGTCGTAGCCCTCTCGGACCAGCCGGAGCTCGTCAGCCAGAGTGGGCCACCCGTTCTTCACGCGCTGAGTGCCCGGGTACCCCGTACCCCACATCAGCCGATCTGTCCCGAAGGCATCTTGCACTTGTCTAACGAATGGATGGATGTCCCTGTAGGGGAAGTCCTCGCCGCTGTGGTCGTGCATGTCAGAGATCTTGATGTAGACATTTGGGAACCGTGCCAACTTCAGGACTTGACTATGTGACGCGAAGTAGGGAGCCTCCGAGAACTGGGGGTAGGAGAGATGGTCCAGAACGAACGGGACCGTCGGGTGACCCTCCGCGACGACCGCAACCTGAGTTGCGTGTTTGGCAAGAATCTGAAGCTGCACGACCGCACCTATGTCGTCGATTGCTTCCCACATAGCAGCGTTGCGCTCGACCATCAAGATTTCTTCGTCGTCGTAGTACATGGGATGGAATCGGAACCCGGCCATGCCGCGCTCCTCGACCCAGTATCGGACCACCGAAGCGTTGTTGGGATCGAGCGGATCGACAAGACCCATCGCGACGAATCTGTCGGGGTATTTTCTCGCCGAGTCCGCCACGTACCCGTTGTCCCATGTAGAGAAGCTGGTCTGTACGAGAACGGCCTTGTCGACGCCGTTTGCGTCCATGTCGTCGATCAACTCCTCAGCCGTGCCCGCCTCTCTTTGAGGCATGATTGGCTTTGGAGATGTCGGTCCTACTGGCGCGATGGGTGGGACTTCCCAGACAGGGACATGAGCGTCGACGATCATGTGCTAGGCCTTTCTCGTCCGGAATCTCGCGAAGTGAACCGGCTGCTGTGCAGTTCAGGACTGCCAAAGCCCTCGCTGACTAGAGGAGGTCTAGTAGCGCCTCCTCGAGCTCTTCCAGCGTGGCGAAGGCCTCGAAGCGCGCGGCGACCGTGCCGTCGGCGTCGATGACGAAGCTCCACTCGCTGCTGGGGAGGTTCCACTCCAGCACGGTGGGGGACAGTATCGCCCTATCCAGGTCCCCCTGGATCTCATGAGGGTTGTCGTAGAAGTCCACGTGGATGAAGTTGGCCTTGCCTGGGTACTTGTCCTTGAGTTCCTGGAGGACATCGATCTGCGGTCCGCACACGGCGTTCGTGCAGAAGGCGGGGCTGGCCAGGACGATGACGGTCGGCAGGCCGCTCTCGATGCTCTCGGCGATGGTCGTCCGGTAGAGGTCGGGGTCTTGTAGGGAGCCCGTGGTCAGCTCCTCGATACTGGCAACGTCGTCTATCGTTTTGCTGCGGCTTGCCACGGCCCGGCCGCCCACGGCCGGGGCGGCCGGAACTTCTGCTACGTCGAAAGAAAGCTTGACGAGGCGTGCAGGGCCTTCGGGGTCGAGGACCGAGATATCCAGACTCCATTGGCCTGGCCGGTCAAAGTTGAGCTTGGTTGTGTAGCTGCCTCGGG
>JAQBTI010000048.1 GCA_027624995.1 Chloroflexota bacterium | reverse complement strand
GCTTGCCGGTATGCTTCGTCAAGACCAATTATCAGTAGTACAGGAGGCATCTGAATGCGAGGCGTCAGCGCCGTGGCCGAGATCCTGAAACGAGAGGGGGCCGAGTATCTATTCGTGTTCCCACAGCAGCCGCTGATCGAGGAATGCGCTCGAATCGGCATTAAGCCAATCCTGTGCCGGCAGGAGAGGGTAGGTATGGGTATCGCGGATGGCTTCAGCCGCACAATCAACGGTAAGCGGCTAGGCGTGTTCACGATGCAGCAGGGGCCGGGGGCGGAGAATGCCTATCCGGGAGCCGCGCAAGCGTTCGGAGACAATGTGCCGTTGCTGCTCCTGCCGGGTGGGGTGGGCACCGATAGGGCATACATCAGTCCAGAGTACGACTCCGTAGAGAGCTACCGGACCGTCACGAAATGGGGAGCACAGATCAACCGGATGGACCGCATCCCGGAGTTGATGCGGAGGGCTTTCTACCAGCTCCGGACAGGCAAGGGCGGTCCTGTTCTTCTGGAGATCCCGCGAGACCTTTGGGACGCGGAGTACGGCGACGAGTTGGAATACACGCCGGTGGTCGGCAACAAGACCGCCCCGGACCCCGCAGATATCGGAGCTATCGCCGAGGCTCTGTTGAATGCCAATGACCCGATGATCCACGCAGGCCAGGGTATCCTGTACGCGGAGGCGACTGACGAACTCGTGGAGCTCGCCGAGTTGCTCCAGTTGCCCGTCCTGACGACGATGGTCGGGAAGAGCGGCTTTCCGGAGAACCATCCTCTGTCAATTGGCGCAGCCATGCGGTCCGGCCAGAAGGGCGCGTTCCACTTCCTCAAGAAGGCGGACGTGATATTCGGCATCGGGACCAGTTTTACGAAGACCGGCTTCGGGCCTCAGGTCCCTGGAGGCAAGGTCATACTGCACTCCACCAACGACCCCGCGGACGTGAACAAGGACCAGACAGCCACCCACGCGGCAATCGGCGACGCCAAGTTAGTTCTCCGGGCGCTGATCGACGAGGTGAAGAGCCGGACCAACGGGCAGGGCAGGCAAAACAGCGAGGTCGCCGAGGAGATCGCGGCAATTAAGAAGGAGTGGTTGGACGAGTGGATGCCCCAGCTTACCTCGGACGAGGTCCCGATCAATCAGTACCGCGTGATATGGGACATGCTACGGACGGTGGACAGGCGCAACACAATCATCACTCATGACTCCGGGAGCCCGCGCGAGCAACTGGTGCCGTTCTGGGAGACGGTGGCGCCGCGGACCTACATGGGCTGGGGCAAGTCGACGCAGCTTGGGTACGGCCTGGGTATCATCATGGGGGCGAAGCTGGCAGAGCCGGAGAAACTCTGCATCAACGTGATGGGCGATGCAGCTATCGGCATGGTTGGAATGGATATCGAGACCGCGGCCAGGAACAGGATCGGGATTCTAACCATCGTCTTCAACAACGGGGCCATGGCGATTGAACGGGACTCGATGCCGGAGGCGGCCGAGAAGCACCTGTACTTGGGCGGGAACTACAGTGACTTGGCCAGGTCTCTGGGCGCGTGGTCGGAGCGGGTCGAGAAGCCAGACGAGTTCTTGTCAGTCTTCAACAAAGCCGTTGATGCCACCAAGACAGGGCAGCCCGCCCTGGTCGAGGTCATCGTTAAAGAGGGGTACGACTTCTCGCGGTATCCCGAAATTTAGGTCTCGCCCCTTCTCCCTCTGGGAAGGTTGGATCGGGGGTTTCGGTCCGCGAAGGGCAGCGTCCTCTCGGACAAGAGCCCCTAGCCTTAGTCTTCTCTCTCTCCAAGGGGAGAAGACTAAGGCTACTTCCCGAGCTCAAAGAAGCGGTCCAGGTCTTGGCCTTCCGAATTGCCCTGGTGTGCAGTGCCGGCGACCAGTTCGCCCAGCCAGCTTTCGAGCGTAGCGCCGTCGATGGCGCCCACCCACCGTTTCTGGACAATTCCCGCCCCGTCTATGAAGAAGGTGACCGGGAGTCCGATCACACCGTAGTCGATGCTGATCTTGCCATCGCGGTCGAGTCCGTTAGGGTAGGTGATGTCGAACTCTCTGACGTATGCGGTCGCCTCGGCTTCGGTGTCCTGAATATCCACCCCGACAAACAGGACGCCCTCCTCGCGGTATTTCCGCCATGTCCTCTCGAGCAATCGGGCCTCGTCGCGGCACGGAGGGCACCAAGAGGCCCAAAAATTTACTACGATCGGTCGTCCCGCGTCTTGAGAGATGTCGAGCGTGCCACCGTCGAAGAGGTCGAGTGAAATGGGCGGCGCAGCCTTGTGGAGGCGGGTGACGCCACTTCGGCCGGTGACCGGCTCCTGGTTCGCGAGGGCCCAGCCCATCAGGCCGAGGAAGGTAGCAATTAGGACCACCCCGGCGACGCCGGCTGCAACCTTTGCTCGCTGATTCAAGCTCCGGCGGTAGTATGACTCAAGCCGTTCCCAGGATCACGCGAAGCCGTTTTGAGTCGGGCACTCCAGGCTCTGGCGTAGGCTCCTCCGAGACCGCAACGACGAGAGGATTCTCGGCCAGCAGGCCCAGAAGCGCTACGGGAGGCGAGAATGTCATGTTGATGATGGTGTCGCGGTTCCAACTGGGAAAGCGGCTAGCTTCTGTAGGTCGTCCTTACTGACACCTGAGAAGAGCCAGATTCCGCCTAGCATGTCTGCGTCTGACATTTCGTAACTCCCGGCCATCGGGATCAGGGAACGAGGACTACGGGTCCTTGAACTGCACCATGTTGTGATTTTCATCGCAGAACGGCTTGTTCCGAGATGCGCCGCAACGACAGAGGGACGCGCGTGGCCCTTGGAAGAGCTCCTGGCCGGTGGCCGTCTCAATCTCGATCTCGCCGCTCAGGTAGAAAGGGCCGTCGCGAGTGGCCCGAATAGTGCCAGGCTGCTCGGGCTGTTCCTGCGGTCCGCCGTCCAGCCGGTCGTATATGAGAGCGCCGCTGGGGCATCGGCGGACTACCGCTGCGATCCCTTCGGCGTCGGATTCCTTTGGGTCGGCCCAAGGTCGTTTTCTGGGATCGAAGACCTCGGGAGCTCCGAAGGTGCAAGCTCCGTCGTGGATACATATGCGGGCCGAATAGCTGACATCGATGTTGGTGCCCTTATAACGCCGCCATTGGGGCGGTGCGCCGTCTCCGTCCGCGCCGAACTGAGTGTCACAGCTTTCCCGGTCGCAGAGGGGGCTGGTCCCCGATTTGCCGCAGCGGCAGAGCTCGGCGGTCTCGCCCGTCTGGACGAGCTTCTTCTTCGTGTCCAGAAGGCGGAAATCGCCTTCGACGATGTACGGTCCATCTTCAGTCAGCGTTAGCTTCATCGGACCTACCTGTGTGGTTTTCAGTGTGACGTGGTCGGGCTAGCCGCCCGCGACGGCCGGTACGATGCTGATCTCGTCGCCGGACTTGGTCGAGCTTCCGAGTCCCTCCAAGAACCGGACATCCTCACCGTTGATGTAGATGTTGACGAAGTTGCGGATCTCGCCCTGGTCGTCGCACAGGCGGGCCTTCACGCCGGGATACTGGTCCTCCATCGCCTGAATGACGCCCTGGAGGGTCTCGGCGTCGACGGCGACCCTGTCCTCGCCATTGGTCACACGACGTATCGGGGTTGGAATTCTTACCGTCACGCTCATTAACTGCCTCCTTCGGCGGGTCGGGCAGGGCGTCATCGCCCTGTGTTGGTCTGATCAAGTTGGTTAGATTGTAAGCGGGCTGTCAATCCGCCCAGGGCATCGATGGGACTGTGAAGATTAGATGCGCCATTTGACGAACGAGGGTTATCCCTCGACGACATCGCCGACGACCGGGTCGATTCTGACACCGGTTGAGGCGACCCATTCGAGCCCGTTCTTTATTTCGGCCTCGTCCCCCTCGAGCTCAAGGACTACCCATCCCATGTCCTCGCGGACGTCGGCTCGCCGAATGTTCGTGACGATTTCGAACTTCTTGCCCAGTTCATATACCACTGGGATGGGGATCAACTTCTGAGGGAAGGTGAATCTGACGCGCCTGCTGGACATTGCGAACCTTCCTGATCAGGCTCCGTGGGCCTCCATCGCGGCCTCGAACGAATCGAGATTGGGAGCCGAATGGACAGGCCGAACATTGCCCTCAACAACCTCTATTGTCTTGAAGCCGTTTCCGGTCACGTATGCGACGGTGACCTCGTCCCGCCCGATCTTGCCTTCATTGACCAGTCGGCGCAGTCCAGAGATTACGACGCCTCCGGCGGTCTCCGTAAAGATGCCTTCAGTCTCGGCCAGGAGCCGTATGCCTTCCTCGATCTCTTCCTCCAACGCTGCGACTGCTGTGCCGCCCGTGGCGGCGAGGGTTTCGAGGGCGAAGGGCCCCGCGGCCGGGTTGCCGATTGCCAGCGACTTGGCGATCGTGTCCGGCTTGACCGGCCGGACCTGTTTGCTGCCCATGCGGAAGGCCTCAACGATGGGCGATGAGCCTTCAGGCTGCGCCAGGTGCATCTTGGTGTTGGCCCGGTCGATGAGCCCGACGTCGGTCATCTCCTGGATGCCCTTCCATATCTTGGTGTGAAGTTCTCCTGAGGCGGCCGGGACGACGCAATGGTCTGGCGCCTTCCATCCGAGCTGTTCGACTACCTCGTAGCCGAGGGTCTTGCTTCCTTCGGCATAGTACGGGCGCATATTGATGTTGACGAAGGCCCAGCGGTTGTTGTCGGCGAGCTCGCTGCAGAACCGGTTGGCATCGTCGTACGTCCCCTCGAGGGCCACGAGCGTTGGGCCGTAGACGGCAGCGCCGACTATCTTGCCCTTTTCCAGCGACGCCGGAAAGAAGACGATCGTCTTCATGCCGGCCCTGGCGCCGTGGGCCGCGACCGAGCCCATCAGGTTGCCGGTCGAGACGCAGGCCAGCACCTCGAACTCGAACTCGAGCGCCTTCGTAGTAGTGACCGAGACGGGCCTGTCCTTGAAGGAGTACGTCGGATTGACGGCGTCGTTCTTGATGTACAGGCGGTCAAGCCCGAGCATTCTGCCGAGGTTCTTGGCCCGGACCAGAGGCGTGAAGCCGGTGCCCATGTCTACGGCGTCCTTGCGGTCGACGGGCAGGAAGTCGTCGTAGCGCCACATTGTGGCGGGCCCCTTCTCGATGCTCTCCCTGGTAACGCTTCTGGCGATAGAGTCGTAGTCGTAGCTGACTTCCAGGGGGCCGAAGCAGAATTCGCAGACGTTGAGGGGCTCTACGGGGTAATCGCTGCCGCACCCGCGACAACGTAGACTCTTCACATGGGACAAGGGTGACTCCTCCAGCCTGTCGGCGACCTCAAAAGCGGCCCGTCAGGCCGTGGGCCGATAGGCGCGGCGCCGCGTCGTAATCGTAGCAAGGGCGGTTCAGGGTTGTCAACGAAGACGGACTGTGTGGCGCCTCGTGGAGAAGGCCTACAACCGAATGACGATGTCGTGTGCTATCATCCCGAAACTCCGCGAGGCCGATACATATGATCGTAACCCAACAGAACTGTATGACGGAGTGGCATTTTTCGTCCGGGATGCCGTACACCGACCCCTTCAACGACCTGACGCTGGACTTCCTGGTCACCGACCCCGATGGCGATGAGCGCCGGGTCCCCGCGTTCTGGTCCGGCGAGGCTACGTGGCGTGTCCGGTACGCCTCGCCCAAGCTCGGCACTCATACTTGGCACTCCGAAAGTTCTGACCCGTCCAATCCCGACCTCCACGGCAAAAATGGAGAGGTCGGAGTTGTCGCTTATGAAGGCACCAACCCGCTGATGCGCCGTGGGCCTCTCAAGGTCGCGGAGAGCGGGCGTTTCTTAGAGCACCTCGACGGCACTCCCTTCTTCTGGCTCGCCGACACCTGGTGGATGGGTCTCTGCGACAGACTCGGGTGGCCCGGAGACTTTCAGACTCTCACGGCGGACCGGGTGCGCAAGGGCTTCTCGGTAGTTATGACCGTGGCGGGACTCTACCCGGACATGCGCTGGCGCGACCCCCGTCAGGTAAACGAGGCGGGATACCCGTGGACAGAGGATTTCTCGAGGATCAATCCCGACTACTTCGACCTGGCGGACCTGAGGATTCACCATCTCGTCCGGAGCGGCCTGATGCCGTGCATCTTCGCATGCTGGGGCTATTACCTTCCGTGGATGGGTATCGATAGGATGAAGCAGCACTGGCGGTACCTGGTGGCACGGTACGGCGCGTATCCGGTCGTTTGGTGTCTGACAGGCGAGGCCTCCTTCCCTTTCTACCTGTCTGAAAACAGGGAGAGTGATGAGCGATTCCAGATTAGAGGCTGGACCGAGATGGCGGAGTACCTTCGAGAAATCGATCCATACGGCCGCCCGGCTACGGTGCATCCCTCGGGACCGGGCGGCTCGGCCGACGACGTCGAGGGCATGTCCGACATCGATATCAACATGCTCCAGACGGGCCATGCCGATCGCGTAAGCCTCCCGGATACGCTACGAATAGTGACTGAGGGCTACCAGTCGACTCCTCCCAAGCCCGTGATCAACGGCGAGGTGACCTATGAGGGCCTCGCCGAAGCCAACAGGCAGGAGGTACAGCGGTGGATGTTCTGGCTGTGCATGCTCTCTGGCGCGGCCGGCCACAGCTACGGCGCAAACGGGATCTGGCAGGTCAACGGTAAGGACGCGCCTTACGGAAAGTCGCCGCGTGGCCAGTCGTGGGGCGACACGCCGTGGGAGGATGGCTACCGGCTGCCCGGTTCGGAGCAGTTGGGACTGGCCAAGCGTCTCCTGGAGGGGTACAGGTGGTGGGCGTTCGAGCCCAGGCCCGATTGGGTAGAACATGCGGCGACGGTGGGAGAGGTCCACGGCGCGTACGCTGCGAGGATCCCGCGTGAGGTGCGCTTCGTCTACGTCCCGGGCGAGGTGTCGGCACGCGGTCTGCGGGTCTGGAGAATGGAGATGAAGGGGCTGGAGGCCGACGTTCAGTATCGAGCCCTACTGTTCAACCCGGTAAACGGACATGAGGAGGACCTTGGTCCAGTGGAGGCCGACCAGGAAGGTCGTTGGCGACCGCCCTGGTCGAGGCCGCCCGCGTTTCAGGACTGGATCGTCGTCCTCGAGGCCCAGTAGGTCTTCCCGCGCAGGGGTCCGGAGGCCGCATGACGGATTCGATTCCCGTAGACATACGCCCTGCGTTTCCGATGGAGGTGCCGCGCGGCCAGGTGCGCGCGAAGTTCCAGGAGCTCCTGGGACTAGACGAGGTACCCACTGAGGTTGACTTCGACGTTGGGGCGTCTCGAGAGGAGGAAGAGCTTCGCTTCACAGACGTCAGCTATGCCAATTACATGGGAGAGACGATCTCGGCGATCATGGCGCGACCTTTGGAGATGGGGGTCGATCTGCTGCCGGGGGTGGTAGGGATGCCGGAGACTGACAGTTCCGCCGAAGAGGTTATGGACCCGCGGCTGTACAGGCCCGTGGAGGAGCGCGGCCCGCTGTTGGGCTGGGGACGTGAGATGGCCCGGCGGGGCTACGCGGTCCTGTCCTTCTCCCCCAAGGGCACGGTAGTCCGGCGGGGGAAGCTGGAAAAGTGGGAAGAAGAGACTAAGCTACTGGCCCCGTACGGCAGACCTCAATTGGGGATACTTGCCGACGAGACGGTCAGGGCATCGCTTGTTCTCGGCGCCATGGACGGGATCGACCCAGCGCGGATAGGGCTGACTGGCATGTCTCTCGGAGGACTGGCGTCGTGGCTGGCGATGTCGATTGCCCCGTGGATTCGGACCTCGGCCGCGGTGTGTGGCGTCCTCGGGACGATGGAGCAAATGGTCCACCATGGTCAGGTACGTCGACACAGCTCGGCAATCTTTATCCCGCATATGCTGCGGTACTTTGACCACCCGGAGATCGTGGCGGCCTGTATCGCGCCGCGTCCTTTCATGATGGTCGCGCCCACGGAAGACGACGACATGCCGAGGGCTGGGGTCGACGAGCTTGTTCGGGTCGTTGCGCCGGTCTATAAGGCAGCTGGACACCCAGAGTACTACCGAGTCCACCGACCTCCCGGCGTCCACACTCATAAGCTCGAGTACTTAGACTGGGTGGTCGCATGGTTCGAGGAGTACTTGAAGCCGGTGACCGACTGAGCACTGCCCGCCCCACTCCTTCGGTCAGGCACGGGGACCTGACCCTACGGCAACGGAAGATGACCCGTCATGTAGGAGCAGACCCCTGTGTCTGCTCGGTGGGGTGAGGGGATGACAGGTCACGCCCAGGGAAGGCGAGGGTAGGCTGGTTGGCGTAACGGTCGACGCGATATCGGCAGGTCGGGCCTTCAGAGACTTCAAGGTAACCTCTGAGGGTTACGCCTAACGGATCGGGGACTGTCTGCGCAGCATCTCCATCTCAGCGGCGAACCACAGGGCCATGCTGCCGCTTCGGTCGTCTTCTCCCGTGAGGGCAGGCCTGTCGAGGTAGTGGCGTAGCATATCGCCGTTACCCGTTCCGGTGCAGGCGTCGATGATGCCACCCATGCCGTCGATTCGCTCGGATATGCCCCTCCATGCCAGGTCCACCGTCTCTCGAAATGACGGGTCCAGCCACCCCAGACGCAGCCCCCGGGCGAGGGCGTATCCGATCATGGAGGTCGCTGTGAACTCCTGGTACGAGCCCGGGAAGTCGACTACCTGTCGGACCATACCCGATGGCTCCTGGAATTCTCGCGCGGCCGTCATTTGCCGAGACAGCATGGAAACGATGGCTTCCCTCTTGGGATGTTCATCGGGCATGTAGGTCAGAGTCTCTGTCAGGCCGAGCGCGGCGAAACCGTTGGCCCGGCCCCAGTGGAAGGGCCCAGTGCGGCTGTGCAAGAAGAGCCCATTGTCCTGCTGTATTTTAGCGTCGAGTAGGAAGTCCGCGAGAATGTCGATGTGCGCGCTCTTGCCTGTCAACGAGAAACCGCGTCCCAGGACAGCTGATGCAAAGAAGACATCCTCGGTCGGAAAGTTGGCCCTCGCCGGTCTGGGGGCATCACCTTTGGTTCCCGGTGTGTAGCGGTCCGCCGCCTGCACGAGCAGGTCGGCGAACCGGCGGTCGCCGGTAGCGGAGGCAAACTCGTCCGCCCAGACGAACGCGGCGAAGTTTTCCGCCACGCCTACTGTGGGGCCATCGCGGTGTGCCATGGCAGGGTCTGCGAACGGCTCGACCAACTCGGAGATCTCGGCGATCGGAGATGGCGAATCTCCGTCCAGGGCCGCCAGTCGGAGGCGGCCGCTTATAGCCACGCCCTGTGTATAGACCACCGGCTCCAGAGTACTGCCATACGCGGAGGCCAGCACGCGGCCGGTCTCGATGGGCGAGCGGGCCCTCCGCCTATCTAGTTCTACTCTGGCGGCGGATGGGGCCACGTCCAAGCCGGCCAGCGAGTTCCACAACCTGTCGAGCTCCTCCGAGACCCTGTGAGGCGCCACGGTGAGCCTGACTCCTGGGACCGCTCCGATACCCTCCGGTGTGCCCCGACCCAAGGCGCCGACGAAGCTGTCCGACGGGGTGATCGGGGTCGCACCCAACGAGGAGGCAAGCCAGGCAGCCGATTCGTTGGACTCCCATCTCGTCTCGTCACCCGTCTTCAACTCGACGACGAGGTCGGGGGCAAGGAGGCAGGTCCATCGCCACAGGTACCGTTTTTCGGGTCGGTCGGCGTCGTCGTAGAAACCGCCATCCGGGGGATACCCACCTGTTCCCAGTTCCACTGAGTCAGGGTTCGCAACAGGCACTGCGGACAGGGCGATCGGTGGTTTGTCTTGGCCTGTCCAGCGCTGAAGCACTTCGAGGGCGACAGCCTCGTCGGGGCCCGAAATGCCAGAGACGAGAAGCACCCTGGGCCGTGTGTCGTGCCGCGCATAGGCATCTCTGTCTAGGAGAGCCCAGATGATCGTCTCGGAGCGAGTGACGCCCACGCCTGACAGTCCCCAAAGGTCGGGGCGTTTGCTTGCCAGGTCTTCCATTGCTGAGGTCACGTTCATGGAATCTCCTTGGGTTACGGGGCGAGAACTACCGAACGAGTCCGGCCAATAATACAGGCTTTGTTTCAGTGTCGGTGCCGGGTAGACCCGCTGCACCGGCCCGGCCATAATGGTGCGCATCCTCCAGAAAGGGCGCGGGAATGTCCGAGAGAAAGAAGATTGCGGCAATCGTCACGAGCTATTTCGTCGAATCCCACGCCAATCTCATCGTGTCCAAGTTTGCGAAAGGTTTTCCCACCGAGGATGGCTTGGTCGAGCCTCAGGTGGACGTCGTGTCGATGTACATGGACCAGCTGCACACGAATGACGTGGGCATGGGAGTGGCGCGAGAGCACGGCATAGAGGTCTACCCAAGTATCCGCGCGGCACTGACGTTACAACGAGGGAGCGAAGGCGCGTGGCCCACAGCCGACGATTGGCAGGACGGCGAGCTGGCGGTGGACGGCGTGCTTTTGATCGGCGAGCACGGGGACTACCCATACAACGAGCGTGATCGGCGGCTGTACCCGCGCCGGCACATGTTCGAGCAGGTCTGCGGCGTGTTCTCTGGGTCGGGGCGCTCGGCGCCCGTCTTCAGCGACAAGCATCTTTCATATAGCTGGGCCGATGCCACATGGATGTATGAGCGGGCGAGAGAACTGGATGTCCCGTTCATGGCGGGGTCCTCGCTGCCGGTAACGAGGCGGGAGCCGGAGCTAGAGCACGAGATCGGCACGCCTATCGAAGAGGCGCTGCAGATAGGATTCATCAACTCGTACAAGACGGGGCTGGACTCGTACGGCTTCCACGGCCTGGAGGCTTTGCAGTGCATGGTCGAGCGGCGGAGTGGGGGAGAGACCGGCATCGCGGCGGTGCAGTGCTTGGAGGGCGAGGCCGTATGGGAGGCGGGCAGGACGGGAGTCTGGTCGCGGGAGCTTGCCGATGCGGCGGAGGCCCTGGTCGAGGAGAAGGAGGCTGGACGGCGGGAGGACAACTGCCC
Organism: Chloroflexota bacterium; assembly: GCA_027624995.1. GTDB lineage: Bacteria > Chloroflexota > Dehalococcoidia > Lucifugimonadales > CATQGZ01 > CATQGZ01. Next base: position 685 of record JAQBTI010000048.1, on the reverse strand, counting down.
GAACCCGGCGGTATTCCTGATCGAGTACTCGGACGGCCTTCGAGCCGCGGCGCTGGTCCTTCCCGGGCATCTGCGTGGGTGGGGTTACTCCGCACGCGTGAACGGCCGGGTTGAGGCCACCGGATTCAACAGGACGGGCGGTCTGGACCACGCCTTCGGCTACCTGGGTCTGAACGTACAGGAGATGTTTATCACCGGACGGCCCCAGTATCCCGTGGAGCGCACCCTGCTGGTGACGGGGGCGCTAGAGGCCCTGATGGAGTCTCGCTACCAAGGGCACGTTCGCATCGAGACGCCGAATCTGAATGTCGCGTATGAGCCGTACGAAGAGCCGCCGATTCGGCCGGGTGGAATCGGCCACGAGGCCCTGCTCCACCGCGCCGGGAAACAGGTCGGGGATGGTCCAGGCCCACATCAGCTTTATCAGGAGCAGGCCGAAGAGCAGAAGGCCGACGAACATCCCGACGAGTCCGGTGCAACCCAGGGCACAGCCTGGGACCAGGGCGACCGCCCATCGTTTTCGCACTCGCTCGCCGGTCGCTCTAAGAAGGGTCCAGGGCTGTGCCCTGGTCCGTAATAGGAAACCGCACAGGTATGTTTCCCGCGGCCTGAGACTGGAGCATCGCCAGAATGATTGAGAGCGACTTGCGCGCCTCGCTCGGAGGGCAGGCGGTCTGGCTCCCGG
>JAQBTI010000047.1 GCA_027624995.1 Chloroflexota bacterium | reverse complement strand
CCTCCAGATTGATGGCGTGCCCCGACTGTGGGAACGTGACGAGCCCCGATATCCGGATGCAACTCTTCATGAACAGGCCGGGCTCGACGCAGGGCCCGTCCTCGTCTCCCAGCAAGATGAGAGTCGGGACTTCCAGTCCGCGCAGTCCTGCCTCCAGCTCGAAGATGGGCTTGCGTTCTCCCTGGACACCTCGGAAGGTCAGTGCCGAGCCGGCCGCGGAGTGCTCCATGAATCCGTCGAAGAACCTCTTCCAGGCGATCGGGTCCTTCCGCAACAGTTGGACCCGGGTGTCGCTCCGGGCGTAGTCCGCCATCGCAGGCATCCCCTCCGCCTCCAGCAAGTCCGCGTACCCACCGACGGCCGTCTGGAACGCTCTAGGATCGGTGGAGCCGGTCCCGGTCCCGGCGACTATGAGCGACCTCGCCCGGTCCGGGTGGATCAGGCCGAAGTTGAGGGCGACGCTTCCACCCATCGAGAGTCCACCGACATGGGCCCGGTCGATCTCCAGGTGGTCCAGCAGGCCTCGCAGGTCCTCCACCGCGTTCTCGAGTGTGTAAGCCTCCAAGTCCCTGGGTACCTCAGAGGGCGGATAGCCGCGGGCATCGTATGTAATGACCCGATAGCGCGACTCGAAGAACTTCACCTGCCCGGCCCACGAACGATGGTCCCCAGCGAACTCGTGGCTCCACACGAGAGGGAATCCCTCGCCGCTTTCCTCGTAGAAGATGTTGATCCCGTTGATCAGCGCTAAGGGCATTCGTCTCCTCCTGGTGTCGTGCCTGCTTGCCAATTTCATTATCGCATCACACTAGGCCGGGACAAATCGGATGCCAATCTTTGTCTTTCCGAGGAGCGGAGCGACGAGGAATCTAAAGCGGTCAAAGGCCTTGGCTCTAGATTCCTCGCCTGAGGGCTCCGAATGACAGACTGTGCTCGCTCTGAACATGTCCGGGTTGTTCGCGGCGATACGGAGAGCAAACGGCCAGTCTTTTCAACCCGTACCATATGTTGTATCTTGAGGGTGTGGACGCGCTGCCTACGGGCCGCATGGTCACGGGTAAACTTATCCGGAGTACGCCATTGGCGAGGGTCAGGACCATGTATTGGAAAGAGGTCCCGGTACAGGTCCAGGCGATGGACGATTCCGGGCCGATATCCAGACAGTTGGATGATCGCTTTCAGAAGGGCGTGGATTCCATCTCCATGTTCGACGGAAGCAGCGGCACCGACGGCTACCTCGAAGCGTGGGAATGGGGCGATTACGGTGATGTTGAGGGTTCGGCCGAAGAGGCTGTCTCCGCGCTGGCCGAGCGACTCAACATCGGCTTTCCGCATGACTTCGTTGCGAAGATTCGCGATCTACATCACTCCGGAGAGCGGGACCCCCGACCCGGCGCAGTAGACCACTGGACTAAATAGGACCATGGGTAGTACGGCTGCAGAAAAAAAACCGAGTATTCTGGACAGACTCGGAGCGGGCGAATTACTCATCTCCGACGGAGCGACCGGGACCTACCTGCAGCAGCGCGGCCTTGAGCCCGGGGGCTGTCCCGAGGAGTTCAACTTCAGCCACCCCGAGATAGTCCGCGGAATGGCGCGTGATTACTTCGAGGCCGGCGCCGATATGGTGCTGACCAACTCGTTTGGCGGTAGCAAGTTCATGCTCGGCAAGTACGGCTACGGCGATCGAGTCCGCGAGTTCAACCGCCTCGCCGCCGAGCACGCCCGCAGCCAGGCCCCCGAGGACAGGTACGTCGTCGGCTCTGTTGGGCCAACGGGGGAGTTCCTAGCGCCTCTGGGCGAAGTGACCGAGACCGAGATGTATGACGCGTTCGTTGACCAGATAACGGCACTCGCCGAGGGTGGCGCCGACGCCGTAGTCATCGAGACCAAGACGGCACTCGAAGAGGTGGCCCTGGCCATCAAGGCGGCGAAAGAGAACACAGACCTCACCGTGATGGCCACGATGGTCTTCGACAAGGGGCCCCGCGGCTACTTCACAATGATGGGTGTCACGCCCGAAGCCGGCCTGAACGGTATGCTGGAGGCCGGCGCCGACGTCGTCGGGACCAACTGCGGCAACGGCATTGAGTTGATGGTCGAGCTGGCCGGACAGATGCGGAAGTTCACGGACCGGTATCTACTAGTACACTCCAACGCCGGGATTCCAAAGATCCAGAAGGGTGAGATCGTGTACTCGGAGACCCCCGAGTTCATGGCTGAAGGGTTCAAGAAACTCGCAGGCATAGGCGTCAATATCATGGGTGGGTGCTGCGGTACCGGCCCCGACCACATCCGGGCCATCCATCAGGCGCTGCGGGGCTAGGCGGCGGCAGTCACACTCAGTAGAAAACGGGGTAGAGACGAAACCATGACCGAGACGAAAACTACCGAGCCGGTCAGGGCCGCAGACGTCATCGAGCGGTACGGCAGGTGCCTGGAGCTGGTCCCGACAGACCCCAGCTTCCACGACATCAGCTTCGGACTGTACGTGAAAGACGGCGTCTGCACGGTATGGACCTTCAGCCGAAGGCCCGGGGTCCGAGAACGTGTGCGGCAGATCAGAGACCGGCTCGTAGACCTCGGCGGACTGGCTCCGATTGAGGGAACGACCGACCAGGCGCGCTTTCCGTGCGGCTACTTGCATGTCCGACCGGTCAGGTTCCTGATGGCACAGGCAGTCGGCAAGGCGAAGGACTACGCCCAGCCAGGCGGTGATATGTCGATCAAGGACTCAAAAACGGACCTCATCATAAGCCTGTCGGGCGGCGAGAGGGACCGTAGGTATTTCTATGAGGTCATGGTGGAGGGCGAGGCGGCTAACCCGGCCATGCGGCTGCGTATGGTCGTGGCGGGCTTCCTACGCTACGGGGAGATGGACAAGTCCGGCGACACCGAGGTCACGTTCCCGTGCGGCCAACGCCACGACCAGCTCATGCGCCTGCTGCTGCCCTATTCCCGAAACGTAAGCGCCGTTGAAGGAATGATGGAGGCCGAGGCCCTCCGCGGCCAGATGACGACGAACACCCTCGGATTTACACCCCCATCGTAGGGACACAGCGGCAATGACGTTCACCGTCGAAATCGAACGAGAAGTTGACGGACGCTGGATCGCGGAGGTCATTGAACTGCCTGGAGTTATGGCTTACGGGTCCACCGTCGAGGAGGCGCAGGCAAGGGTCCAGGCGCTTACCTTCCGCGTTCTGGCCGAACGCCTCGAGCACGGTGAGACCGGCGGCGAGTTGTCGAGCATCTCGTTCAAGGCCGCATGAGGTGGCCCAGCACCAGAGCTCGAAGAGTCTTGGCCGCGCTACTCAGGATGGGCTGGGTCCTCAAAAGACAGTCAGGCTCTCATCGGGTCCTATCGAAAAGAGGCTGGCCGGATTTCGTGTTCGCTTTCCACGAGTGCGAAGAGATCGGTTCACGTATGATGTCACGAATAGCCAAGTAGACGGGCCTTCGGGTTGAAGATTTGTAGGGATTACTGACATGGCCAGACAGACTGTCATCGGACGTTCAAAGGACATTCTCGGCGGCACGCCGGTGTTCAAGGACACGCGGGTGCCCGTGAATGCACTCATCGATCACTTGGAGGCCGGCGACAGCCTGGACGATTTCCTGGCGGATTTCCCCACCGTCAGCCGAGGTCAGGCCCTGGAGGTCTCGAAAGGCAGCCCTCCGGCCCTTATGCAGAATGGATGATGCCCTTTGACCCACGACCTAGGGACACTTGAGGCCGTCGAACTGCGGAAGGTCTGGCCGAATGAAGCGGCTCAGTTCACGCCGTGGTTAGCCGATAACATCTCTTTGCTCGGCAATGCCCTGGGGTACGATCTGGAAGTCAGGCGACAAGAGGCTGCGGTGGGACGTTTTTCGCTCGACATCTTGGCACACGATGTCGGCAGAGACCTTTCGGTTGTGATTGAGAATCAACTCGACGGAACGAATCACGATCACTTGGGAAAGCTAATTACGTATGCGGCCGGTTTTGAGGCAGGCGTCGTTATCTGGATAGCTGAGAAGATAAGCGAGGAGCACCGACAGGCCCTAGATTGGCTGAACCAACGCACGGACACCGATACGGAATTCTTTGGTGTCGTAGTTGAATTACTCAGAATAGACGACTCTAAGCCGGCGCCAAATTTCAGACTGGTCGCCTTTCCAAACGAATGGCTGAAGACGAGTGTCCATGGTGAGCGTCGGCGTGGCTTGACGCCCAAGCAAGAGCGATACCGCGCGTTTTATGAGGGTCTCCTCGACGAATTACGTGAGCAGCATGGCTTTACCAGAGCACGGAAAGCTCAAGCACAGAGCTGGTATTCCTTTTCTACCGGGTTCGCCGACGTTCTGTATGGATTTAGCTTTCGCCGGGGAAATCAGGTCTGTGTCGAAGTATATTTTGATCGCGAAAAGGACTGGAACGAATGGGCGATCGATGAGTTACAGAAGTCATTCCAGATTTCCGATCCAGAATTCCAGACCTCTCTTACATGGGAGCCACTGCCCGAAAGAAACGCAAGTAGAATCGCTCTGTATAGACCGGGCAGCATCGACGATGACGAGGAGGCACTTGACGGTCTGAGAAACTGGGCGACCGAGTATCTATTGAAGTTCAAGGAAGTCTTTGGGCCGAGGCTGTCCGAGTTGGTGAAGGATTCGGAGTAAGAGGAGTATCTCCATGCCGTTAGTTGAGACCATGACGTCGAAGGAACGGGTGATGAAAGCGCTGGCGGGCGAGCCCGTCGACCGGCCTCCCGTCGCCAATCCCACCAACGTCGGCACCGTCGAACTGATGGACCTGGTGGACGCGCCGTTCCCCGACGCCTGCCGCGATCCAGAGTTGGCGGCGAGGCTTGCCGCCACCGGCCACACCGAGCTAGGATTCGACTCCGTCATGCCGTACTTCAGCATCATCCAGGAGTCCTCGGCGCTCGGCTGCGAGATGCAGTGGGAGGGCAAGGACAACTGGCCGACGGTGCGCATGTACAACCCCATCTGGAAGGGTCTCGACGACATCAAGATCCCGCCAGGGTTCCTTGAGCATCCAGACAACGTCGCCATCACCAGGTCCATCAGCCTGCTCAAGGAGGAGTTCGGGAACGAAGTCGCCATCATCGGCAAGACCATGGGCCCCTGGACCCTCGCCTACCACGTGTTCGGCGTCGAGAGCTTCCTGCTCATGACCGTCGACGACCCCGACACTGTGAAGCGCGCGATGCACAAGATGAAGGAGATCTCGGTCTTGTTCGGCGAGGCCCAGATAGACGCTGGCGCAGATGTCCTGACCTTCCCGGACCACGCCACCGGCGACCTGGTCAGCGGCGAGTACTACCGCAAGTTCCTGCTGGAGCTTCACCAGGAGATGGCCGAGCGCCTCAAGGTGCCCCTGATCCTCCATATCTGCGGCCAGACCCTCGACCGGCTCGACTACATCGCCCAGTCGGGGATGGCCTGCTTCCACTTCGACTCGAGGAACGACCCTCAAGAGGCCATGGACATCGCCGCCGGGCGCATCAGGCTGGTCGGCAATCTCAACAACCCGGAGCTTCTCTACGCTAGGGGGCCCGAGGAGGTCCGCGAGGCCGTCTTCAAGTGCATGGACGCCGGCGTGGACATGATCGCTCCCGAGTGCGCGATCCCACTCGCGACGAAGCTCGAGAACCTGATCGAGATTCCCAGGGCCGTCCGGGCCTGGTGCGACGAGAATTACAACTGAGAAATCTACCGTAGAGGACGCGGAGATTTCGTTTTGAAATTTCTCTCTGCGATCTCCGCGTGCTCTGCGGTAACAATCGGTAGCCAATGCCAAGAGTAATCCAGTCCCCGGAAGACTTCACCGTTATCGGCGAGAACATCCACGCCACTCGTGTCGTGCTCCGCAACGGCCGCCGTGCGGTTACGCTGGAAGACGGTACCGAGGCCGTGCCTTTCAAGACCGAGTCCGGCGAGCAGCGTCACCTCACCGTCCCTGAGTGGTACAAGAAGACACAGCCCTACGATCAGGGCCAGATCAAACCCTTCCTCATCGCAATGATGAAGGGGATCGGCGAAGACCCCCGGGAGCGGGAAGAGGGCGCCGCGTATATTCAGACCGAGGTCAGGCGGCAGGTCAAGCACGGGGCCGACTACCTCGACATGAACGTCGATGAGGTCCACTACGACGTCGAGATACAGAAGCGCGCGATGCGATGGACGATCGAGACCGTTCAGGAGGTCTCGGACGTTCCCCCGTGCATCGACTCCTCGCTCTCCGAGATCATCGCAGTGGGTTTGGACGCCTACGACGGCAGGGCGGGCCGCCCGCTGCTGAACTCGGTGGCGTTCGAGAGACTCGACTGCCTGGACATGGCCGTCGAGCACGACGCGCGGATCAAGGTCATGGCCACCAGCGCCGAGGGGATGCCGGCCGACGACGACGACAGGGTCAACAACGTCAACGGCATCATCGAGCACGTGAAGGCCAGGGGAGTGTCACTGGACGACGTGTTCGTGGACGCCATAGTGTTTCTAATCTCGGTCGACTCTCAGAACGTAAACCACTATTTGAACGCGGTCCGCAAGCTCAGGGAGATCTACGGGACCGAGCTCCACATCGGCGGAGGCTTGAGCAACGTCTCGTTCGGGATGCCGATGCGCCGGCTGATCAACAACACGTTCATCCATCTGGCGCTCGAAGCAGGTATCGACAGCGGCATCCTCGACCCGGCCCAGAGCAAGATCGAGGCGGCGCTGGAGTTGGATACGAGCTCCGAAGCGGTCGGCCTTGCGATGGACATGCTCCTGGGTCGCGACGACTTCTGCATGAACTTTATCCAAGCCTACCGCGACGGCAAGCTCGCCGGGGGCTAGGGGGCGGTCTGGGCCGGCTCCCCATTCGCGGGGAGAACGCTCGCCGCTGGGCCGACGCATCGCGGGTGGGCCCACACCGCCTCATTTGACAATGTTCAGCTACTGCCGGAATAATAGTCGTTGTCACTCGTAAGGAGAAAGTTTCCCGAATGCCGATAGTTAACGAAGGAATAAAGCAGGAGCTCGGGTACGTAACTAAGCCCTTCGAGCTCAAGCACATCTCGGGGCTCTTCGAGAACACCGACCCGCTTCTACAAGAGATGGCCTACGCCCTGATCACCGGCGACCAGCACGCGGTCGACCGGCTGACCAAGCAGGCCCTGGACGACGGCTTTGAAGCAAACACCATACTCGACGATGGGCTGATCTCGGGCATGGCTATCGTCGGCGTCAAGTTCCGGGACAACCTCATATTCGTTCCCGAGGTCCTGGTCGCCGCCCGCGCCATGAAGGCCGGGATGGCCCACATCGAGCCCATCCTGTCCGCCTCGGGCGTAGAGCCCATCGGCACCGTGATCATGGGCACCGTCAAGGGCGACCTGCACGACATCGGTAAGAACCTGTGCATCATGATGCTCCGGGGTGCCGGGTTCGTGGTACACGATCTGGGGGTTGATACGAAGCCGGACGACTTCATCGACGCCGTTGCCGAGCACGGCGCCAAGATACTAGGTATGTCGGCGCTGCTCACGACGACAATGCCCAACATGGGCAAGACCATCGACGCCTTTGAAGAGGCCGGACTCCGAGACATGGTAAAGATCATGGTCGGCGGAGCTCCTGTGACCCAGGAGTTCGCCGACGACATGGGCGCAGACGGTTACGGCGGAGACGCCATCGCGTGCGTCGAGAAGGCCAAGGAACTGGTTGAGCTGATCGCGCAGTCCGCCGTCGCCGCCTCCGATTGACCGGTTGCCGAGAGTCGTGGACCAAAAGATAGACGTACAACGCTACCGTGCCAGCATGTCCCGGTTGCACGAGATATTCACCGGCATCTCCGAGACCGTGAACGAGGTGTCTACGTGGCGTTGCCCCTACAAGGACGCGACGGACCGCTGCACCGCAAAGTTCGGTTGCCGCAATCAGCTACGTACCAACGTTGTCGGTGAGTTGCCCATCTGCACGGGCAGCGACAAGCTCGACTATCGCAGCGCCTGGGAGGTCTAGTCTTCCGAGCTGGCAGGCTGTTTTCGGCCCTTCCATTGCCACCGTTCTCGTCCTGACGGCCTGTTCCGACGACGGACCCGACGCGGACGTCGTCAAGCTCTAACAACTGAGCGAACAGGCGGGCGCTCGTGCGCGCACCGTTGCCGACCGTCCGGTTCTCAGGCAGGTCGACCTCTCAGGGGCTTTCGACGCGGTCACGTTCAGGCTGACCGACGCGGGCATGACCAAGGTGGTCTCCATCACAGCCGATGGCTTGGACTCCTCTCCAGAAGAGTTCCGACTGACCGCAAACGATACTTCACCCCTCCTGGGCCACCCAAATCCCGGAATCAGCCTTCGGTTCCTAAACGTCGGCCCCGCGGCGGTGGTCCGGGCCGCCCAGGAGTACTGGCGGGACTGCGAACCCCGCTCTCTTAGCCTGGCCGGCGAGAACGAAGACATAGTCTGGTTCGTCTTCTGCAACCTGCCGGCAGGCGTCGTCTCGGGGACTGTCGACCCGGTCGTCCTTACGCCGTCTGGCGCCCCGCCCGCGCTCCCGCCTCCGACCGCCCAGCCGACGGATAACCGCTGAGACCGCTGAGGGCACAGAGAAACGAATTACTCATATCCTCTGCGCTCTTCGCGTGCTCTGCGGTGATACCCTCTGCCCCGGTGATAGAATACCCGCATGGCACCCCTCTACCACGACGGTCGCAAGCTGGAGTTGGCCGTCGGTGAGAGCATCTTCGACTATGCCGACACCCTGAAGATCAGGGTTCCCACGTCGTGCGCCCGCACCGGGAAGTGCCACGAGTGCATCGTCGACGTCCGCCGAGGCACGGAGGCTCTCAGCGGGCCGACCGAGGCGGAAAAATTCCTGCGTGACAGCTACCGGCTCGCCTGCCAGGCCCGCGTGCTGGACGCCGGCGCCGACATCGAGTTCGCGGTCCTGCGCCGCCAGCCACGCATACTCACCGAGTCCATCAAACGCGAGGTCGAGCTCGACCCTCTCACGGTCCGCCAGGGAGACGGCGTATTCTTCGACGGCGAGCGCATCGACGACTATCGAGGCCGCATCTTCGGCCTCGCAATCGACGTCGGCACCACCACCGTCGTGCTCAACCTGGTGGACCTGGAGACCGGAAAGGTTGCCCACACCGCCTCCTTCGAGAATCCCCAGCGGTTCGGCGGCAGCGACATCATGCACCGCATCTCGTACGACGGAGGAGAATTTCAAGACGAGCTTCGACAGGTGATGCTCTCCTCGATCAACTTCGAGATCGGAGAGATGACCCGGCAGCTCGGCATCCATCGGCGCCTGATCTACGAGGTCGTCGCGGTGGGCAACGCCACCATGCGGGACCTCCTGTTCGGGCTCGACGTCCAGCCCATCGGCCAGAAGCCGTACAAGTCAGTCACCGAGCTGGAGATGCTGGAAGGACTCCGGGACTCCACCACTCTGAACCTGAAGGCAAAAGACGCGGGCCTGCGAGTCTTCCCAAAGGCCAACGTCTACGGCGGTCCCCTCATTGGCTCTCATGTGGGCGCCGACGTGGCCGCCGACTTGCTGGCGGTCGGCATGGACATCGAAGATGACGTGGTCATGCTCGTGGACGTGGGCACCAACACAGAGGTCGTCGTCGGCAACCGCAATCGCATGATGGCCGCGTCCTGCCCCGCAGGGCCCGCCTTCGAAGGCGGCGAGGTCACCTACGGCATGCCCGGGTACGACGGCGCTATCGAGTCCGTGAACCTTTCCAACGGCGTTGCCGAATACCGGACCATCGGCGGCGTAGAGCCCCAGGGCATCTGTGGATCGGGGCTCGTCGACCTGCTGGCCGAGCTCCGGCGCACCGACAAGATGACCGAGCTAGGCGTGTTCAAGGACGGGAATATGGAGTTCCCCTTCGCGCCCGAGCGAGGCATGTCGATCTCCAGGGCCGACATAAGCGCGCTGGCGCAGGCCAAGTCGGCCAACTACTCAGGACAGTACATCGTGCTTCGCAACTACGGCGTCCAGCTCGAAGACGTCACCCGCCTTTACCTCGCGGGTGGATTCGCGAACTACGTCAGCGTCGAGAACGCCGTCGGTATCGGGTTCATCGCCGCCGTCGCGTCGGACCGGGTGGTCAAGGCCGGCAACGCCTCGCTGGAGGGTGCTACCCTCATGCTCGTGTCGAGGACGATGCGACGCACGGCCGAGGAGATGGTGAGACGAATCGAGCACGTCGAGCTGGAGACGACACCCGACTTCTTCGACATCTTTGTCGAGGGCTGCATGTTCAATCCAATGAAGATGGCCGATAGCCAATAGCCATCAGGCATCAGCACTCAGCTACCAGACCATTTGCTGACTGCTGATAGCTGATTGCTTTCCCTAAAGGAGTCCCCAATGACGAAAAGAGTCCTGATAACCGACTACGTTTGGCCCTCGGTCGAGCCCGAACGTGAGGTACTGGCCGCAATAGGGGCCGAACTGATAGTAGCCCCCAACGGGGACGAAGATACGCTCGTAACCATGGCGAAGGACGTCGACGCCATCCTCACCTGCTTCGCCAAGGTCAACGAGAACGTCGTGAGGGCCGCCGAAAAGTGCATCGTCATCGGCCGGTTCGGCGTTGGAGTCGACAACATCGCCGTCGATACGGCCACGGAGCTCGGCATCGCCGTCACCTACGTGCCCGACTACTGTATCGACGAGGTCTCGGACCACGTGATGGCGCTGCTGCTGGCCTGGAACCGGCGGATTGTGCCGCTCGACCGGTCGGTGAGGACAACGGGGTGGGGAAGCGTGCCCCTGACCATGCGAATAATGCGGCTGAGAGGAAAGACCCTCGGCATCGTCGGCTTCGGCCGCATCGGCCGGTCCGTCGCCTTGAAAGCCCAGGCCTTCGGTTTCGATGTCCTGACCTACGACCCGTACGTCGATGCAGAGGCTGCGGCGGAGCAAGGAGTGCGCGCCGTAGACCTCTCGACACTGCTCCGCGAGTCAGAGTTCGTCACGCTGCATGCGCCCGTCACGCCCGAGACGGGCAGCCTCATCGGTCGGGCCGAGTTGGAGATGATGAAGCCCGAAGCCTTCTTGATCAACTGCGCCCGTGGGGCACTGATCGACGAGGACGCCCTCTACGACGCGCTGACGTCCGGCCAGATCGCCGGAGCGGGGGTCGATGTCTTGGTCGACCTGGCGCCGCCGCCCGACGACCGTCTGTTCCAGCTTGACAACCTGCTCGTGACCCCCCACACCGCCTTCTTCTCCCAGGAGGCGACACTGGAGCTGGAGCAACGGGCCGCGGGCGAAGTCGCGAGCGTGTTACAGGGCAAGATGCCGGATAACCTGGTCAACCGAGACGTCCTGTCGCACCCCAACCCCAGGCACAGCCTATCGGCGGGGTAAGAAACCTCCTCTCCCTCTGGGAGAGGACTGAGTGTGGAAACACCACCTCTCTTCGATTTAGGCGCATCCCGGTCTCCCGCTGTGACCGGTTGACCTTCTCACAAGGGGCCCGGCACCAGCGCCCAAGCTTTTCAGCGTGAGGCGATCGATTCAAGGAGAGCGAGTGCTTCCGGGAGGGACAGCAGCCATGAGTAGGAAATCAAGTCGCGGATTACTTTTGGGAAACAAGCCCCTGCCCTGAACTGGCAAATATGAGCACGGCTTCTGCGACCGCTATGGGGTCCAAGTCGTCAGTTTCTACTATGGCACTGGCCAGCTCATATCTGGGCTGACGCTCATTCTTCCGGGTCTGAATCTGCCTGATTGGGTCCGGACCGAGGTACCCTCAAAAAGTGTGTAAATAATCAGGCGGTGTAACCTACCTCTGAGCAAACGGGCTCG
>JAQBTI010000046.1 GCA_027624995.1 Chloroflexota bacterium | reverse complement strand
CACACCACCTCACAATCTCTCGGGTTCTCCTACCCTCAAATGCGTCCCATTATCGCTGACGGTCTACACACATAGTCCTTCGCGCGGCGTATCAGTTCGTCGAGGTTGAGTGCCATCGGACTGGGGAGTCCTTTGTCGATCTAACGGCTGAAATCAGCGGCTACTAGGTAGTCTGCAAAACCACCCTCGATAGGGTACCAGGTTCGACAGGCAGTATTCGCCACATCAAACTCGGACGCCCTCTAACAGTCACCTGCAATAGCCTGGTGGGCGATGTTGGATTCAGCGCTGCACTCGGTATCCGGCCGGCCTTGAAGTAGACGTACTATCTGTCCGGCGATGTTCAGATTATGAATATCCACTCATGTGCGGCACTGCCGTTATGCTTCCGTCCTGGACAGGCGCTCCATCTCGGTCCCGAACCAGAGGGCCATGCTTCCGCTGCGGTCGTCGAATCCAGAGGCTGCGGGGCGGTCCAGGTAAGCTCGTGCGCTCGTTTGGCCGCCGGTCCCGACGCAGGCGTCCACGACGTTCCCTTTGTCGTCAATCCGCTCCGACACCGCACGCCATGCTCGGGCCGCTACGTCGCTCAAGGAACGGTCGAGCCAGCCCATCCGGATCCCTCGGGCTATCGAGTACCCGATCATGCAAGTGCAAGTGAACTCCTGGTAGGCCCCAAGGAAGTCGATTACCTGCCGGAACATGCCCGAAGGCGCCTGGAGATCGCGGACCGCGTCCATCTGTCTGGAGATCATGGACACAATCTTGCCCCTGTCAGGGTGATCGTCGGGCAGGAAGGTCAACGCCTCCGTTAGCCCCATCGCGGCGAATCCGTTACCCCTTCCCCAATAGTATGGCGCCGCGCGGCTGTGCCAGAACAACCCGTCGGCCTGCTGCGTCTCCGTGTTGATCAGGAAATCCGTCTGAATATCGACGTACACATCTTTGCCTGTAATGCCAAATGCCCGCCCCAACAGCATCCCTGCAAAGAACATGTCTTCGACCTGGAAATCGGGGGAGGTCGGCTCGGGGGCCCGTCCCTTTCCACGCGAACGGTAGGAGTCCGCCGCCTTGACCGTGAGGGCGGCGTATCGGGGGTCGCCCGTGGCGGCGGTCAGCTCGTCGCCCCACACCAGGCCTCCGAGGCCCGTGGTCAGACCCGCCTCGGGCAGGGCGAGACGTAGGTCGGCCGCGAAAGGCTCGACCAGCGGAACGATATCGTCAGGCGGATTGGGTGTTTCCGGCTCCAACATGGCCATGCGAAGGCGTCCGCTGATCGCAACGCCTTGGGTGTACCTGACGGGCTTCAACGTCCGACCGTGCGCCGATGCCAGGTCGTGACAGACCTCAAGTCGCGAGCGGCCGGCGCGCTGTTCGAGCGCGACTCGAGCAGGGGAGTGCGCGGTAGAGGACACGATGACCATCTTCCAGAGCCTGTCGCTTTCTTGTGCGGCATCGCTCGGCGGGGCCGTAAGGCGCACCCCTGGCACTGTTCCCGGTGCGTCCGCGGAACCTTGTCCAAGGGCTGCGAGGAGGCTACCGTCCTGGCCTAATGTTTTGGCATTCAGTCCAGGAGCGAACCGTGACCCGGCCGCGTTGGCTTCCCAGATGGCACCGGAGTCGGATGCCCTCACCTCGAGCACGAGGTCCGGGGCCTGAAAGGTGATCCAGCGCCACAGATAGCGTCTCTCCGGGTTTCGAGGGTCCTCGAAGAAGCCATCTGCCGGGGGATATCCGGCTGCCGGAAATCCACCCGCTCCGTTTTCAGGTCCGACCCCTAGCCTTAGGCCGTCCGGGTTTCCACACGGTAAGGCGCTGAGTGTCACCCGACCGGCCGTTTCATCGACCCGATCGATCAGACCATCGAGGACTTGAAGCGCGAGGTTGACATCCTTTGGCATTCCCGACAAACCGCCAATGAGGAGGAGTCTGAAAGTGTCTGGCGACTCACCGTAGGCGCGTCTGTCAACTAGCGCAGGGATGACGGACTCGGTCCGAGTCACGCCTGCACCGTCAACAACCCATGCATCGGGTCGCGTCCTCGACAGAGATTTCATAGTGGCGTTAATGTCCATTAGAGTCTCCTAAGTATTCCAGTTTCTCACGGCTGTCTCGGGCTGCCGCGACCAACGTAGCACAGATGCCAGCCACACTGCCGTTGTTTACTCTTGACAGAGAAAGAGCCGCCATTAAGCCATCATCGGTCGGCATACGAGGGCAATGAGGAACGAACGCTCACCCTGGTGGCCAGAGAACCCCGCCTGGGGTCCTCGTAAACTAGTCGAGGACCAGTCTATCAGCCTCATCACCCGCACCTTCCTCCTCGATTCTTGAGACTCCAGGCGCCAATCGGACGAGGCTGACCAGCATGACCCCCGCGCCGATAACGATCGCGCTCGGGGCGCCGAGCAGGGTGGCCAAACCCCCCATGTAGAAGCCTGAGACGCCGTTGATGCCCCAGGTAAACGCCTGGAAGCTGACTACCCGCCCGCGCATCCGGTCGGGGACTATGGTCTGGATCAGGGTTGTCAGACCGACCTCGTACAGCGCGCCCGAAGCGTATGCTGCCACGAGCAGGGCCACCGAGAGTGGCAGGCTCCTGGAGGCGGCGAATGCGACCAGGAGTAGCCCGAATCCGGCCGCTCCACCCACCATGAACCGACCCTTGTACGGAATATCACGAACACTCGACATCGCGAGGGTCGATATGAGGAAGCCGGCGAAGCTGGCGGACTGAAGGTACCCGAGGCCGGACACACCTGCGCCGAGAACATCCCTCGCCATAACTGGAAGCATGGACATGTGCGCCCAACCGAAGGTCTCACCCACCAGTCCCATCAGGATCAGTGTGCGAATTCTTGGTGTACTGAAGACATAACTGGCCCCCTGCTTGAAGGAGCGCCAAGGTGACTCGTGGCGGACAGCGGACGGTTCGCCGGAGGCGAGACCGCGTCTCAGAGTGGCGGCAGACGGAAGTTTGATGCCGGTCAGCAGTATCGCCGCCACCAGCTCTGCACCAACGACGAAGACGTACGCCCATTCGAGGCCCCAGGCGCTTACGATGCCCGCTCCGATAAGTGGCGCCAGAACGCCCGCGACGCCCATGGCGGCGAAATTTGCCGCATTGGCTCCTATAGCCCGCTCGCGTCCGACGATGTCGACGATCAGCGCCATGTACGACGGGGCTCTTATCGCTTCGGCGGCCCCAAAGAGGAATGACGTCCCCAGGATCTGCCACAGGTGCACTGCGTCGGCGTGGATTGTTATAGCGAGAAATATGGCAGCTGCCGCGCGTATGAGCCCGCTGGCGACTACTAAACGGCGGCGGGGGAGCCTGTCAGCGAGGACACCGCCCAAGCCGACGAGCGAGACCATTCCGACTCCGCCGGCTCCGGTGGCCGCGCCGACCCAGAGCGAAGAGTCGGTCACGTTGAGCGTGAGCCAGCCGTGGACCATCACGAAGGTCCACGTTCCAATGGCAATGAGGAGTCCGCCGCTCCAGAGGAGCCTAAAGTTCGTATTTCCGATCAGCAGCAGCATTGCTCAGTCCGTGGGGCTGTGCATCTGTAGCTGTCGATAAGAAGGGTTGCGCACAGAGGCTCCAATGGGCATTCGCTTCGGAGAGCGGCCAGACGGGCTAAAACATGTTGCAAACCAACGGAGTGGAACAGGGTAACACGGCGAGCGGGTTCAGCCAGCGGCAAGGGCCATGACTATCTCCCGTACTCTAGCTCTGACTCGCCACCTTACCCCACTGACTCCTCGACCCCAATGCCTGAGTATTCATCACTGTCGTAGAAAGTCTGTGTCCGCTCCCCGAGATGGAGGACGAACGGGTAGCATTCCTCTCCTCATTGAGCCGAGAATATCTCATCTCAAATTGTGGCTGTCGTTATCACCTGACAACCGCCTGAAGTCTAACCCACTTACCGTTGGCGCGCTGTCAATGCCATGGGAGTCGTGGGTGTGAGGTCAAATGGGGCAGGCGGACCCTTTGGCCGCAGGGTTACAGCCTGCTAGAATCGATGTCCATTCCCGACAGGAGGCCGCCAGTTGACCGCGTCTACTTTCAGAACCCTGCACTGGAGAAGCATCGGGCCGTTCAGGGGCGGTCGTGTCGTGGCGGTGGCCGGAGACCCGAGTGAACGTAATACCTTCTACTTTGGGGGATGTGCGGGTGGTGTCTGGAAGACTACGGACGGCGGCACTTACTGGCGGAACGTCTCAGACGGCTATTTCCGCACGTCATCGGTGGGAGCCCTGGCTGTGGCCGACTCGGACCCGGCCGTCATATATGCCGGGATGGGAGAGGCCTGCATTCGAAGCGACGTGTCCCACGGCGACGGCGTCTACCGGTCCACCGACGCGGGCCAGTCTTGGGCGCACGTCGGCCTCGATGACACGCGGCACATCTCACGCGTCCGTGTTCATCCGGACAATCCGGACTTGGTCTACGTCGCGGCACTCGGACACGCCTTCGGGCCCAACCGGGAGCGCGGTATATTCCGATCGAAGGACGCGGGACGGAACTGGGAGCAGGTCCTATTCAAGAGCGAGGATTCGGGTGCGATCGACTTGTCCATGGACCCGAACAATCCTCGCATCATCTTCGCCGCCATATGGCAGGTCCGCAGGACACCCTGGGGCCTGACCAGTGCGGGCCCAGAGAGCGGGCTGTGGCGCTCTACAGACGGCGGAGACACCTGGACCGACCTCACCGACAGCCCCGGTATGCCCAATGGAATCAAGGGCCGCATAGGCGTGGCCGTCTCGCCGGCCAAGAGCGGACGAGTCTGGGCTATCGTCGAAGCCGCCGACGGTGTGCTCCTCCGTTCCGACGACAACGGAGATACGTGGGACCGCGTCAACGACAGCTCGATCGTAAGGCAGCGGCCCTTTTACCACCAGCACATTTTCGCTCACCCGACGGACCCGGACACGATGTGGACGCTGCCGATCCAGGCCTGGCGCTCGGATGACGGTGGGCGCACGTTCAGCATGATGACGACGCCCCATTCGGACAACCATGACCTGTGGATCGACCCGCAGGACCCGCGCCGGATGATCGAGGGCAACGACGGCGGCGCCTGCGTCTCATTCGATGGCGGCGACACCTGGTCGACCATCAACAACCAGGCCACGTCTCAGTTCTACCATGCCACCACGGATACCCGGTTCCCGTTTCGCGTCTACGGCACTCAGCAGGACAATACCGCAATCAGTACTCCGAGCCGCTCGCACAAAGGCGCGATAGTCTGGCAGGACTGCTACCCCGTCGGCCCGTCGGAGAGCGGCTACATCGCAGTGCGTCCAGACAATCCCGACGTCGTGTACTCCGGCGCCATCGGCAGCGCACCGGGCGGAGGTGGCGCGCTTCTCAGGTACGACCACGCTTCCGGTCAGATCAGGATCATTACCGTCTGGCCCGAGATGTCCTATGGGCTGGGCGCGAAGGACATGAAGTACCGCTTTCAATGGACCTTTCCCATCGTGATCTCGCCTCACGACAGTGGGGTGCTTTACGTTGCCGGCAACAGGGTCTTCCGCTCCACGGACGAGGGCACAAGCTGGGAGGCCGTTTCCCCCGACTTAACCCGGGACGACTCTAGCAAGGGCGAGCCTGGCGGGGGTCCGATTTCTCGCGACGTTTCCGGTGCAGAGGTCTACTGCACCATCTTCTCGTTTGCGGAGTCGACCCACGAGGCGGGCGTATTCTGGGCCGGGACCGATGACGGCCTCGTCCATCTCTCCCAAGACGGAGGCGCATCCTGGACGGAGGTCACCCCGTACGGACTGCCGGAGTGGGCGACCGTCAGCATGATCGAGCCCTCCACCCACGACCCCGAGACGGCCTACCTGGCCGCTTGGAACTACAAGCTCGACGACTACGCCCCGTACATTTACAGGACGCAGGACATGGGAGCCACGTGGCAGTCTATCGCCCGCGGGATTCCGGACGAGGAATTCGTGCGGGTCGTGCGCGAGGACCCTGTCAGGCAAGGATTGCTCTACGCAGGCACGGAGACCGGAGTCTACGTCTCGTGGGACGCCGGCGATTCGTGGGAGTCTCTCCGACTCGATCTGCCGATCGCGCCGATTCACGACCTTGTGGTCAAGGATGGCAGCCTGGTCGCCGCAACCCACGGCCGATCGTTCTGGATTCTCGACGACCTGGCGCTCCTGCGGCAGCTCACGGACCAAGCTCTGGAAAGTTCCACGCACCTCTTCAAGCCCGACCCCGCTTACCGGCTGCTGCCGATCCTCGGTGTCCTGACGAGTGAGCGACTTGGGGACGGGAAGAACTATTCCATCGCTCAGGGGGTGATGGCCACCTTCGAGGGCAATGAGGCTCCAAGCGGCGGCGCGGCACGCACTTTCCTGGACGCGGGCGAGAATCCACCCGACGGCGTGGTCGTGACATACCACCTGCACGAGCCGTCCGACGCTGGCGCGATACTTTCCTTCCAGGACGGGAAGGGCAGTGTCGTCAACCGCTTCGACGTCAGCGGCGATGCCGGCATGCACCGCTTCGTCTGGGATATGCGGTACGAGAGCGCCCGCGAGGCCCCCGGCGACGACGCGGAAGGGCTCATCGCGGGGCCGAGCCTGGAGGGCCCGCTGGTCACCCCCGGGACGTATGCGGTAAAGCTGGATATCGGCGGGGACTCTCAGTCCCAGACCTTCGAGGTGCTCGCGGACCCTCGTTCGGAGGTCACCGAAGAAGAGCTTGCGCAGCAGCTCGCCCTACTGCTCCGGATTCGCGACAGGCTTTCGGAGACTCACGACGCCATTAACTCGCTCCGGCGAGTCCGCCGCCAGGCCCGGGACTGGCAGGAAAGGGACGGCTCCGCCGAGGATATGCTGTCGGCTTCCGCCAAAGCCGTCATTCAGAAGTTCGGCCCCGTCGAGGACCGGCTCATTTCAACCTGGTCCACCGACGAGCGCGGCCAGATGGGGACACCACTGCCAAAGCTGGTCGAAGCATTGGCTACTCTGACCGACGTCGTTGCGAGCACCGACGCGCCGCCGACAAACAACTCTTATGAAGTCTTCGACGTCCTCTCGGCTCGTATTGCCGAACAAGTCGGGATGATGGCGCGTATCCTCGACGAGGACGTGCCCGCATTCGTGGAGCAGATACACGAGCTGGGCATCCCCATGGTGGACGGAAGCCCCGGTAGCATCGCATCTTGAATATTGAAGACCGAACGTCGCAGACCGTAGCGTCAGAAACGCATAAGGAGGAGAGAATGTCCAGCGAAAAGCCCAGGGTTCTGATCACAGGCGCCAGTGGACTGATTGGCGGTTTGACTTGGCGGAACCTTGGCCACAAGTATGAGTTCAGCGGACTGAACCGGCGGGACGTGCCGGAGATTCCGAATACGCAGGCCGACATCGCTGACTTCGATGCCATCCTGCCAGCGTTCAAGGGCATCGACATGGTCGTCCACATGGCGAACTACACCAGTGACGGGCATTCGTGGGACAAACACCTCCAGATGGGGATCATCGGCACGCGAAACGTGTATGAGGCTTCTCGTTTGAACGGCGTCAAACGGGTGGTCCTCGGTAGCACCGGCGATACGATGACGGGCTACGAATTGGAGTACCCATACGGCGAGTTAGCCGCCGGCGAGTACGACAAGGTCGACGAGCCGTGGAGGATGCTGACTCACGAGGACCCGACTCGTCCGAAGAGCGTCTACGGCGCCTGCAAGATCTTCTGTGAATCTCTTGGCCACTGGTACACGGACAGGTATGACATGTCCGTGCTCTGCATCCGCCTGGGCGCCGTGCTGGCGGAGAACCGGCCGCTACTAAAGCGCCATTATCCCGGGTGGCTGGACCAGCAAGACTGTGTCGATATGATAGACAGGTGCCTCAGTGCGCCCGAGTCACTCAGGTACGATGTCTTCAATGCCATCTCCGACAACAGGTATCGGTGGCGGGACATCGGCCACGCCAAAGACGTGCTGGGCTGGGAGCCGCACCGCAGGGCGGAGGATTACGATCTGGACGACCCGGGTGGGTGGCACCAGGTGCTGGACGGCGCTCAGGAGTTGAGGCGGGAGGCATAGTAGGCGGAACCACGGGCCTGCCCGTCGAAAGACCGCTGAAGCAGACCAACCGAGGAGAGAAGGAACGCGATATGGCCGTATTCGACAGCGTACTGACCGGTGGTCGGGTCATGGACCCGGAGTCGGGCACAGATAGGCTGGCTAACGTTGGGATATCGGACGGCGTGATTGGCGCGATCACCAGTGAGACGTTGGAGGGCCACGATTCCATCGACGCGAAAGGTCTGGTCGTGGCTCCGGGCGCCGTCGATCTGCACTCTCACGGCCAGGACGATGAGAACTACCGGGTGCAGGCGCTGGACGGCGTCACAACGGCCTTGGAGTTGGAGCTAGGAGTCCTGGACGTCGACGGCTGGTACGGCGAGCGATTGGGCAACGCACTGATCAACTTTGGGGCGAGTGTCGGACACATTCCGGTACGGATGGCGGTGATGAACGACCCGGGCGACATGGCTCCGGTCGCAGACGGCGCTTACAAGGCGGCGTCCGAGGCGCAGATCAAGGAGATGCAGGAACTCCTGCACCGGGGTCTACGTAGTGGCGCACTGGCAATAGGCTTCGTCCTCGCGCTGGCACCGGCGGTCTCTCGCTGGGAGGCGCTTGAGATGTTCAGGGTGGCCGCGCACCACGGGGCGAACTGTCACGTTCACATGCGCGGGATGGGGCACAAGGAGCCTCTGACCAGTATCGAGGGTCTCTCGGAACTTATCGCGGCGTCGGTTACCAGCGGAGCGCCGCTACACCTTGACCACGTCAACAGCAGCGGCCAGCACGCAGTTCCAGAGCTGTTGCAGATGATCGAAGAGGGGCGGTCGCACGGCGTGGATGTCACAACCGAGTGCTATCCCTACACGGCAGGCATGGCCCCAATCGAGGCCGCCATGTTCAACGAAGGGTGGACGGACAAGTTCAGCCTCGACTACGGCGACCTTGAATGGGCGGATACGGGAGAGAGACTGACGGCGAGCTCCTTCGCAGAATACCGTGAGATCGGGGGCATGGTTATAGCCCACTCGATGCGTCAGGACCTGGTTGACGCGACCGTTACAAGTCCGCTAACGGCGATTGCTTCGGACGGCTACCTTAAGGCTGGCAAGGGCCACCCTCGGACCGCCGGTACCTATTCGAAGGTCCTCGGACATTATGTGCGGGAATCACGGGTCTTGTCTCTGATGGACGCAATTCGGAAGATCGCGCTGATGCCTGCACAGCGTATGGAGTCACTGGCCCCGGCTTTCAAGAAGAAGGGCCGGGCCAGTGTCGGAGCCGACGCCGACCTGATGGTTTTCGATCCCGCCAAAGTGATCGACCATTCGACGTACCGAGAGCCCACGCTGCCTCCGGAGGGTATGCTGCACGTCCTGGTAAACGGTGTGCCAGTCGTGAGGAACGGAGCCGTTCAGGAGGGTGTATCACCCGGGCGTGGTATTCGCGCGCCCGGGGCCTGATTGAGCCGGTCAAGCTCATGACTCGCCCTGAGATAGACGTTCCCGATCGGCCCATTCTTCGTGGCTACTCGCACCTCGCGGCCGCCATAGCATCTCCTTTCGCACTGATCGTCCTCCTCCTGGTAGCTGATTCTCCTCGTGGGATAGTTGGCGGAGGCCTCTTTGGATCAAGCCTCATCATTCTGTATTCGACCAGCTCCGTCTACCACCTCGCACCTTTGGGCAATCGCCGCCGAGCTCTGGTGAGGCGTCTGGACCACTCGAGCATCTTCGTCTTCATCGCGGCAACGTACACACCGTTCGCGCTCATGCTCTTGAGTAACGGTTGGAGCATCTCCGTCTTATCGGTGGTTGCAGGAATGGCCGGGGTTGGCGTCATACTGAGTCTGGTCGCGCCAGCGGCCCCTCGCTGGATTCGGGTGGTGCTATACCTGACCCTAGGCTGGGTCGGCGTTTTTGCCGTGTTCGAGATCTGGGACGCACTCCCCGGACGGGCGTTCGCCTTGTTGTTGTTGAGCGGCATCTTGTTCTCGCTGGGAGGCGCGGTCTACGCGGCCCGCCGACCGGACCTCTTCCCGCGCGTCTTTGGATACCACGAGATGTTTCACGCGCTCCAGGTTGCCGCCACGGGCGTCATCTACACGGTGGTGCTGATCTACGTCCTTCCCTCATAGGATGGCCGTTAGAGTAAGAGACCGTACTTCCGGCCATGATAGACTCACACCTGATATTTGAACGTCACAAATGGAGTGATATTACGATGAATGCGGAAAGCCGTCTGTCGATGCCGGTTGGTGAAGCTATTTTCACTCAGCGGGCGATCCGGCGTCTCAAGCCCGATCCGATCCCCGAGTCCGACCTGCGCGACGTCCTCGAGGCGGCGACCAGAGCCCCCAGCGGAGGGAACTCGCAGCCGTGGCACTTTATCGTCGTTAGAGATGCGGCCCTGCGCCAGAAGTTCGGCCCCCTCTACCGGGAGGCATGGTGGGCCAAGCGGGCGGACTCTGGATACCACAGCCCAGAGGACCTCCCTCCGGCGTACCGGGCGGCGATGAGATTGGCCGACGAGATCGGAGCTTCCCCGGTAATCGTTCTCTTGTGTGCCACGGCCAAGGGGCCCGGGCCGATGGGTTCGGTGATACCCGCCGCCCAGAATCTGTTGTTGGCGGCACGTGCGCTCGGCATCGGAGGGACGATCACGACGCTGCACGCGCAGGTCGAGGACCGCGTTCATGCGATGTTCGGCATACCTGAGACTGCCCAGATAGTCTATTGCCTGCCCCTAGGATATCCGAGGGGACGCTTCGGCCCGGCCAAGCGAAAGCCAGTCTCAGAGGTCTGCTCATATGATAACTGGGACAACGCCTTCTCCTGATTCCTGGCACCCGAAAGGCGGGGCCAGGTCGACCGGACAGATTCCTTTCCTTCCGGCGCAGAATCCGTCATAATCTGGAGCCGGTGAACTCTTCAAACATATTGGAAAGCGAGGCCTGGAATGACCAAGTTCGTAGTGACATATCACGCACCTGTCGCAGCCTTTGACCAGATGAAGGACGCCACACCCGAGGATATGGCGGAGGGCATGAAGGCTTGGATGGCGTGGGCGGAAAAGTGCGGGGACGGCCTGGTTGACATGGGAACCCCGCTGGCCGGTGGACAGAAGATGACTAGGTCCGGAGCTACGCCGAGCGACCGTGGGGTCGCGGGATACTCGATCTTGCAAGCGGAGAATATGGACGCTGCGAAGGCGCTGCTCGAAGGGCACCCGCACCTAGAGTGGGCCCCCGGCTGCGAAATCGAAGTCCACGAATCGATGCCGATGCCATCGTAGGTCACGGTTGTGACTCGATAACCCACAAGCCCTAATCCGACAGCCTTACTAGGGACTTTGGTTCAAGTCCGCCGTTCGGCAAGATCGTCTGGCCCAAAAGCGCCAGGCAGGTTTGAAAAGCTAGGAATGCAGTTCGACGATGTCTTCGTCGGTGAGTTCGTGGTCTCGCCCCACCCTCTGACCTTGAAACTTGCCTGACTGGCCCCACAGAACGGCGTACTTTAGTCCACCCGCCAGTTCCTTGTGCAGCTTTTCAGCCGCATCGGCCACAGTGCTGCCAATATCTAGCACCACCGGATCGACACGCTTGAAATCCTCCAGCTTCACTCTTGGCGACTTGGTGTAGACGCGAATTACCCTCAGCGCCTTGAATATCTCCATGCCCAGGTCATCGAGTCCGACGCCCTCCTCGGCGCTTGCCATAACGATCGGGTACCGTTCCGCGAAGGCGGTCTCGAAGTCCTGAAACGCGTCGAGGGAGCCATCTATGTCGGCCCTGTTCCCGACGAGAATGGTAGGCTTCGCGATCTGAGGACTGTCTTCGCCCTGTTCCTCGC
>JAQBTI010000045.1 GCA_027624995.1 Chloroflexota bacterium | reverse complement strand
CGTTCGCCCTGAGCCTGTCGAAGGGCAATTCACGTTACGCGGCACTTTTGGTGCAAAGCCCATCAGCGGCGAACCGTCCCCTATTTATCAACGGCGATTCTCTGCTATTGGCGGCTGAACCTCTGGGCTAGCTCTCTGCGGACCCTGCGCCTCAACTCCTTCGCCGATCCCTGGAGTATCTCCAGTTCGGACTGGAGGCGGGCAGAGACCGTCGGCTCTTCCAGAAGGGCCTGTTTTCGCGGGAGGTCGATCTGCATCGCTGCCGCGACGAAGTAGGATAGCGTCACCGGCTCGGACGGCGATCGGACCTCGCGGATCCACCCGCCTTCAAGTCCCGACGTAAGGACCACGTGGCTCGATAGGGTCTCTTGCACGGCCTGGGTCAGTTCGGTCGAAGCGCCCGTATCAGCCTCCTCCGCGAGTAGCTCGACAACGGCTGAAAGGTACGGAGTCTGTTGGGTGAACTCGACAATGCGGAACCTACGACGGCCGATTGCCGAGACGAAGAACTGTCCCCCTCTGGACTCGTTTACCTGGACGATGTCTGCCAGCGTCCCGGTGGAGTAAGGTACCGCCGGCCCGCCGACTTCGGAGCCTTCCCTGATCAGTACGACCCCAAACTTCAAGTCGGCGTCGAGGCAGTCTTGTAGCATCTGCTTGTACCGATCCTCGAATATCTGGAGTGGAAGCGAGGCACCCGGAAACAGCACGGTGTTCAGGGGGAACAGGGGGAGGACTCGTTCTTCAGTACCCATGCGGCACTGTCCTTATCTTTCTCCGAGTATAGCGACTGCCTGGAGGCCACGGCAACACCGGGCCTCCAGGACTCCGGATGGACGCCCTATCCGTCGACGTCTATACGCGCCCACCGGGTCTGGGAAATTCCGCCCCTTGTGCCCCAGTAGAAGACCAGCACGTCTCCGTCCGGCAGCAGTCTTCCTCCCGGCCGACCGAAGCCTTGCGCCATATTCAAAGCCAGGCTTGTGGACTCGGGATCGCCGAGAATAGCCTCGCCGCCTGCATCAAAGACTACCGTCTCGTCGTCGAAGTGACTGAGGTTTTCGGAGACGGCTGCCCTGATCCCTTGCGGCTCGCGCCGATACGCATATATCGCCACGACTCGACCGTCTGCAAGTGCCACTGGGGCGCACATTTGACCGAGCAGGTTGGTTGGACGCGGCTCGGACCAGGTCCGGCCCTGGTCTTCAGACGTCAGCCAGTGGTTGGGTAGGTCCTTGACCTCCCGGTACAGATGCGACCAGACCGTCTCGTAGATACGGCCGTCCGGTAGGACCGTGCCGACGTGGTCCCACCAGTTGATGGCGCCAGTGGTGTCGTCTGCTACCACTGTCCGTTCACCCCAGGTCTGTCCCTGATCTGAGGAGAACATCGCCAGGGCCTTCTGGTCGGGCGGGCCGCCGTAGCCGACCGGCTTCCAGGTCTCCATGGGGTACATCCAGCGGTCTGGGGCCAATTGCAGGAGGTCGCCCGAGCCGTTGGCTGTGTACTTTGTCGGGTCCAGGCCGGCATCGACTATTCGTGGCTTGGACCAAGTGCGGCCCGCGTCCTCCGACCACATCAGGAGGTTCTCAGGCTGCTGGAGACTCTCTGAGGAGGCGTCGAAGGTCTCGGCGATCTTGCCGGTCTCGAATCGGGTCGTCTTCAGCAAGAGTCGGCCGTCGGGGACCTGGTAGATTCGTGCCCCCCTGTAAGACCAACCGTCCTCGGCCTCGCCCGCGACCCTCAGCTCGCCTTCGTTTGACCAGGTGGCCATATCGTCGGTCGAGCGGAGTATCTCGATCCGAGCGTCGGATGCCACGAAGCTCGATGCAGTGAACTGGCACGCTATGAAGCTGCCGTCGGGCAGTGGTTCGATTCCCGGCATGTAGGCACCGCGTCCCGACCGGCCTGAGATGATTCCTTCGCCTACGATCTTCACAAGCTATTCTCCTGATGTGTCGGTATCTCGTTCCGAGACCTCCGGCCGCCCCTGGGCCTTCAGCCACTTTCGCTTTTGGCTGTGCCGCCGTTCCTGGTCGGGAGGAACAAAGCTACGGTGGAATGCCTTTCTGTAGTCTTCGAACGTGCCGTCGAGGACAGCAGAGCGCATCTCTTCCATAAGCCTCAGGACAAACCGGAGATTGTGGATTGTGGCCAGTCGGTAGGCCAACAGCTCCTTCGCACGGAAGAGGTGATGGAGGTATGCCGCCGGGAAAGTTCGGCAGGTGTAGCAGTCACATCCCGCCTGAACGGGCTGGTCTCGGTACCGGAATGGCGCTGTGTACACGTTCACACGGCCATCGGGAGTGAACAGAGCCCCGTTGCGGGCGATGCGGGTCGGGAGGGCGCAGTCGAACATGTCGATTCCCGCGGCCACTGCCTCCACCAGGTCTTCGGGCGAGCCTACACCCATAAGGTATCGAGGCGACTTGGATGGCAGCAGGGCCGCCGTGACGTGGGTCGCCTGGTACATCTCATCTTTGGACTCGCCGACGCTGACGCCTCCAATGGCGTAACCAGGGAAGTCCAGAGAGATCAGGAATTCGGCGGAGCGTTTCCTGAGGTCGGGGAAGCTCCCTCCTTGAACGATGCCGAAGAGCATCTGGTCTGATCTAGAGGCGGCCTCGCGGCACCGAACGGCCCAGCGACTGGTCATCTCCAAGGCATTCTCGACTTCGTCCCTGCCGACGCCCGTAGGCGCGCAGACGTCCAGCGGCATAATGATATCGGCGCCGATCGATTCCTGATGCCTGATTGCGGCCTCAGGGGTGAGCTCGTGGATGCTGCCGTCCAGGTGGGACTTGAAAACGATGGCATCCTGGGTGATCTCACGGAGGTGCTGGAGGCTGAAGCCCTGGAATCCGCCGCTGTCGGTCAGGATCGGATGGGGCCAGGCCATGAAGGAGTGCAGACCCCCGAGACTCTTTATCACTTCGTCGCCGGGCCTCAGGTAGAGGTGGTATGCATTTCCCAGTACGATTTTCGCTCCGAGCCCCTCCAAGTCTGCGGGGTCGAGCGCCTTGACTGAGCCCTGGGTGGCCACGGGCATGAAGGCGGGCGTGGGCACATCGCCGTGCGGCGTATGCAGGATGCCTGCGCGGGCATCGGAGTCGGTTGCTTCAAGTGTAAAACCGTTGGGGCCTGCCAAGTCACCCGCCTGCCAGGCCCTGGACGAGTAGGCTGGTTCCAAGGGCGAAAAGCACGACCATGAGGAGCCATAGGATTGAGCGGCTTTGTAGTCTGCCTCCTAACATTGCGCCGACTTGTCCGCCGACGATCACACCCAGTCCGGCCCAGATGAGCGTTGGGTACCAGTCGATGTGTCCGAGTGACGCGTGAGTGGCAGTGCCTGCCAGCGTGTATATGGAAAGTGTAAACACCGATGTGGCGACCGCTACACGCACGGGGAAGCCGAACGCGGTGATTAGTAA
This sequence comes from Chloroflexota bacterium, assembly GCA_027624995.1. Lineage (GTDB taxonomy): Bacteria > Chloroflexota > Dehalococcoidia > Lucifugimonadales > CATQGZ01 > CATQGZ01. The sequence goes on along the minus strand of JAQBTI010000045.1, from coordinate 8,653 downwards.
CGGGGTTCGGATGAAGCCTCCCCCCGTGCCGAAGAAGCTGGACATGAAGCCAAGCGCCACGTTGATTGAAGTAGCCAGAGCCTCATTGAATCTATACTCGAAAACCTGTCCCGATTTGGTGACGATCCTACGGCCCCGGACGGAGAAGCCCGCCGCGGTGGCGAACTTCTTGGGACGTACGGCCAAACGAATCGACCTCAGAGCCATCTGGACGGTTAGGGCAATCAATAATATGCCGAACGCGATGCGGAAGGTGTCTCCGTGGACCTGTTTGACCACGAAAGGTCCGATCACGGACCCGGGGATGGCGGCGGCGGCGAAGAGGAGCGCGCTGCGGTAGTCGATCAGGCCCAGGCGACGGTAGGCGAACGTGCCCGACACACTATTGATAGCGACCAGGGCCAGCGAGGTCCCTGCTACGACTCCCGGCTCGATGTCGAAGAAGATGAGCAACGCGGGGGCCAGGATGAAGCCTCCGCCCGCGCCGACCAGTACGCCATAAGTGCCGGTCCCGAGCCCGAGCAGCAGCAGCCATAGCCAGTCCAATGCCACAGGTCTCGGCCGGCCCTACCGGGCCAGCCGCGCAAGCGTTTCGCGAACGAGGTCGGGCGGAACGTCCGAGCGGGTGACGGCGTTCCCGATGCCGTCCAGCAGCACCCAGTGAATGGTCTTGTCCTGGGTCTTCTTGTCGGACTTCATGGCATGGATCACGGCCTCCGCGTCCACCTCGGGGTAAGACAGAGGCAGGCCGAAGGCCTCCAAGAGTGCACGCTGCCGCTCCAGTTCCGCCTCGGACAGCAGGCCCATCTGGCGGCTAATGTGCCCGGCGCCCATCATGCCGATGCTTACAGCCTCGCCGTGCAGGAGGGTGGAGTAGCCGGTGAAGGCCTCCAGAGCGTGGCCTATGGTGTGCCCGTAGTTGAGCAGGGCGCGGATGCCTAGCGTCTCCTTTTCGTCTCGCGATACGACGCCGGCCTTGACTGCTACGCTGCGACGGATGATCGAGGTCGCCTGCTCCGGGTCGAGTGAACGGATGGCGTGGCCGCCATCCTCGAATTGGCTCAGCAGGTCCGGTTCGAGGATCAGGCCGTGCTTGATCGCCTCGGCCCATCCGGCCGTGAGCTCTCGTGCAGGAAGACTCTTGAGTGTCTGAACGTCGGACAGGACGAATCTGGGCTGGTGGAAGGCTCCGACCAGGTTCTTGCCGTCGGGGAGATCGACGGCGACTTTCCCGCCGACGGATGCGTCCATCATCGCCAGCAGGCTGGTGGGGACCTGCGCGAACGGCATGCCTCTGAGGTAGGTGGCGGCGACGAATCCCACGAGGTCACCGACCATGCCGCCCCCGACCGCGACGAGCAGGTGCTTTCTCTCGGCCCGCTTTCCGGCGAGCCATCTGTAGACGTCCGAGACCGTATTGAGTGTCTTGTTTTTTTCGCCCGAGGGCATGGCATAGACGCTGGTCTCGATGCCCGCGTCTTCGAGGGACCGGTGGGCCCGGGCGGCGTGTTCTCCGGTGCCCGAGTCATGAATCACAAACGCGGCCGACGGTCGGAACACGCCCAGCGCCCGCTCGCCGAGCTCTCCCAAAATGTCCCATCCCACCCAGACCGGATAGTCGCCGGACGACGTCTGCACTACCGCCCCCAAGTCGTGTCCGTCGAACCGGATGAGGCCTTTGGTAAGGATGCCGCAAGCGCGGATGACCTCAGCGGCTGCGTCTTCCGTCGAAATGCCGTCTGTGTGGACCGTCCAGTGTGCCAGGGCATACGCAGCCTGGCGATCGGCCTTGAGCGTGCGTATGCGTTCTTGAGGGTCTGTGGCCTGAAGCATCGGCCGGACAACGGGTTCGCGCTCACTCCGGGATTGCTGGCTGAGCCTCTTGTAGATCGTCTCGGGCCGCGCCTCCAGGCAGATGATGCGACCGGCGCGTTCCATAGTGGCCCGGTTGGCCTCGTCCATGGGTACGCCGCCGCCGGTGGAGACGACCTGTTGATCGCCCGCCGAGGCGGCGGTGAGGGCCTGACGCTCCAACTCTCTAAAGGCGAGCTCGCCCTCGCCGGCGAACACATCTTGTATGGACTTGCCGGCACTCTCGATCACCAGGTCATCGGTGTCCACGAACGTCCAGCCCAGCCGTCGGGCGACTGCCTTCCCGACCGAGGTTTTTCCTGACCCAGAGAAGCCTGTAATGAAGATGTTGCGTTTCAAGGGGGCGTTTGCGCCTTTTCTGTCCTGTGCGTCTCGTGCTAACGAATGTCACCGTTCTTGGAGAGCGTTCCCAGTCGCCCCTACGAAGCGTGGTCCAGCCGTTCCAGCGCCTCGCGGGCAGCCTTGAACATCACTTCGACGGGCGCGTCCCGACCGGTCCACAACTCGAACGCCCCAGCGCCCTGGTAGACCAGCATGGGCAGGCCCCCCAGTCGCTGTGCCCCGGCGGTGTCGGCCGCCTTCAGCAAGGGCGTAACGGCAGCATTGTACACCATGTCAAAGACCAGGGCCGAAGGTGGAATCAGCCTGGTTGGCAGCGGAGAAGCCGTGCCCGCGTCGCCCCCACGCATCCCCACTGATGTGGAGTTCACAATCAGGTCTGCCCTCGCAGCCGTCTCTTCGATCTCGCGGTCGACAAGCCGGACGGTCGAGACCTCCGGTATGGCATCACGCACCAGGTTGGCCAGAGACACCGCACGTTCGAGTGTACGGTTGGCGATCGTGAGCGACGCGATTGACTCGTCCGCCAGCGCGAATACGGCGGCCCTGGCCGCCCCTCCGGCCCCGATTAGCAGAACGCGCTTGCCCTCAGGCTCGAAGCCACCCGACACCTTCAGGGATTGCATGAAGCCGTAGGTATCGGTGTTGTGTCCGACGAGGATACGGTCTTCACGCACGATGGTGTTTATGGCGCCGATAGCCTCCGACTGAGGACCAATTCGGTCTACCAGGCCGGCAGCACGCTCCTTGTGCGGGACGGTGACGTTCGCGCCCAGGTATTCCGCGCCCCTGAGCGCGGCGACCTTGGCCTCCAGCAGGTCCGGGTGAGTAGGCCAGGCGTGGTACTCGGCCGGGAGCGAGTAGTGGTCGAAGGCCGCCTGCTGGAACGCGGGAGAGATAGTGTGGCCCAGGGGGTAGCCGATGAGTCCAACCAGCGAGGTCATAGGGTTCACAAGTATATCAAAGGCTGCGGCGGCGAGCCCGAAATCGCGCCCTTGACACCGCACTCGTGCCGGATACAATCAGCGCGTGCCACAAGGCACCGAAAGGGGGCCGTTATGAACGGCGAGCAACTCAAGAAGAAACTGGAATCCGGGGGAATCGTCTACGGGACTATGCTCAGCGCGGCCCGAAATCCAAGATGGACCCAGACCATCGCGGGCTTCGGCCTGGACTACATCATCATAGACACAGAGCATTCCCCACGGGGCAGGGACGAAGTTGCCGACTTCCTGGCCGCGTTCGTCTACAGCGGCGTGGTCCCGATCATCAGAGTCCCGATTCCGGACGCTCACTACGTCACGATGGCGATGGACGCCGGTGCGCAGGGAGTGCTGGCGCCTTACTGCGAGACGGTGGAAGAGGTCAAGGAGGTGGTCGGCGCTGCCAAGTGGCGTCCGCTCAAAGGGGCGCTGCTCGTAAAGGCCGTGGAGTCCGGTGAGTTCCCCAGCCAGGCGACCAAAGAGTACCTGCTGGAGAAGGGCCGAAACAGCGTGTGCATTATCGGCATCGAGAGCGTTCCGGCCATCGATAACCTCGAAGAGATACTGAAGGTGGACGGCATCGACGGCATATTCGTCGGCCCCAACGATCTGAGTATCACGCTGGGAGTGCCCGACCAGTACGACCACCCGGACTACGAGGCCGCGTTGAGGCGCGTCATTGCCACCTGCAAAGCGGCGAATACGCCGGTCATGATCCATCACCAATCGGTCGCCATGACACAGAAATGGATGGAGGAGGGCGCTCGATTCGTCCTCTACAGCAACGATGCCCGGACCATGCACAACGGCTTCACCGAAGAGTTCGGCGCGTTGAAGGCCAAGGGCGCCGAGCTAGGGGGAGACGTCGGAGAAAGGGCCGAGGAGTTTAGCGAGGTCGTCTGACTGTAGGGGCAGACCCATGCTGGGTGTCCAAGAAAGCCCTCTCCCTCTGGGAGAGGGCTAGGGTGAGGGGGCGCGATGAACTGGAAATTCGAGCTAATCGCAGGACCATACGGCGGCACCGCCGAAGGCCCCGCATGGGACGGGTCGGGGCTGCTGTTTACCCACATCCCGTCCAGCCGGATCATGCGGTACGACCCCTCCACCGGCCAGGCGACTGAGTTCATTACGGGTACGGGCAACGCCAACGGCCTGATGTTGGACTCTTCCGGCCTGCTATATGCATGCCAGGGCGGAGCGCGGCGGGTGGTCCGTTACGAAGCCGATGGCTCCGTAACGGTGCTGGCCGACGGGTTCGAAGGGCAGAGGCTCAATATCCCCAACGACCTGGCCATCGACCCCTACGGCAGGGTATGGTTCACGGACCCATACTACGAGGGGGCGGGAGGTCGGTGGAGCGAGGACAGGGCCAACAAAGACCTGGACCACGATTCAATCTACCGCCTCGACCCTTCCGAGGATGGCTGGCGGATTACGCGGGTGACCTTCGATACGACACGGCCCAACGGGCTCCTGTTCTCGCTCGATCACTCCGTCCTGTACGTGGCCCAGAGTGGCCGACGCACAGACGAAAAGAGGGAGCTCCGCGCCTACCCCGTGCTCGACGATGGGAGCCTGGGGGAACATGAGTTGCTGCACGACTTTGGCGCCCATCGCGGCATCGATGGCATGGTGCTGGACACCGAAGGCGACATCGTCGCGACAGCGGGCTTTGAAGAGGGCGGGCCCGGGCCCATGGTCTACGTCTTCTCGCCGTCGGGAGAGATCATCGAGACCCATCCGATGCCCGTCGACCGGCCCACTAACTGCACCTTCGGCGGCCCGGACCTAACCACATTGTATGTAACGACGGGGGGCGGACACCTGTTCCGCACGCCGACGGACCGGCAAGGCCGCCTGTGGTATCCAAAACCGGCGTGACCGTCCCCGGGTGAGATTAAACTTACGAATATCGCCAATATCGGAGGAGGCCCCAATGGCAGAACAGACGATTCGAATCGGGTTCATCGGCGCGGGCGCGAACACTACGGCACGCCACATCCCCGGGTTCCAGGCCATCGACGGCGTGGAGCTCATAAGTGTGTCTAACCGGAGCGCGGAGTCGAGCCAGCGTGTCGCCGACCAGTTCGGAATCCCGTCGGTGTACGAGAACTGGATGGACCTGATCGAGGCTGATGACACCGACGCAATCTGCATCGGCACTTGGCCCTATATGCACTGCATCGTAACCCTGGCGGCACTTGAGAGCGGTAAGCACGTTCTGACCGAGGCACGAATGGCCATGAACGCCGCCGAGGCACGAATCATGCTCGAGGCCTCGCTGGTGGACCCCGACCTGGTCACCCAGATCGTGCCGGCCCCCCATACGCTCGCGGTCGACGACACGATCAAAGAGATGATCGCCGACGGCTATCTCGGCGAAGTGCTGTCCGTGGACCTGGTCGCTCAGGGTGGCTTCATCGACTACGACGCACCCATGCACTGGCGCAACGATCGTGACCTGAGCGGGTTCAACATGATGGCGATGGGCATCTGGTACGAGGCCATGATGCGATGGGTGGGCCCGGCGGCGGGCGTGATGGCGGTGACCAGGGTGAACGTGAAATCCCGGAAAGACGAGGCGGGGGAGGCGCATTTCATCACCGTCCCCGACCACGCCGAGATCGTCTGCGAGATGGAATCGGGACCGGTAGTCCACATGCGGTTCAGCCAGGTGACCGGGCTACCTCCGGCGGACGCGGTCTGGCTCTTCGGTACGGAGGGTACTCTCAAGCTGGACTCGTCGAGTATGACCCTGTACGGCGGTCGCAGAGGCGACGATGCGCTCTCTAAGATCGACATCCCGGCGGAGAAACAGGGTAGATGGAGGGTGGAGGAGGAGTTCATCAGTGCTATCCGTGGCAACGAGAAGGTGACGCATACCAACTTCCAGGACGGGGTTCGCTACATGGAGTTCACCGAGGCCGTAGCCCGCAGCGCCCAGTCCCGCAAGATGGTGAGGCTGCCTCTGTAGGGCCTTCCCGCATTGGGCCGTGGTTTGGGCGTGACGGTACGCCTCCCATGTTGGCGTCCCTCACCTCGGTGCGGGGATATCGTTTCATGCAGAGTCGTTCCCAATAAAGGAGAGATGATGAGGCTGGCCTGGGCAAGTCTCTTTGCACTTCTTGCAGTCGCGGCGTGCGACAAAGAGACTCCGACGCCAGCGATCGCCCCCGAGGTAACGGTTGAGGCTCGCGCCGAAGCCACGCTGGCGACACAGGCACCTAATCCATCGGAGGGTGAATCATCGGTGCCGTCCCCGACCAAGAGTCCATCCCCTACTCCCACACTTACGCCAACGGCAACGCCGACGCCCACTCCGACCGCGACCCCAACACCCACTTCCAGCGCGACCCCAACGGCGACACCATCACCTACCCCAACGGCAACGCCGACGCCTGTGTCACTGACAGGCCTTCTTGCGACAGTCCCCGAATATATCGCCATCGACTTGAGCGCAGCCGCCGACCTTGTGGGACTGGCCTATAGTAAGCTCCAGGCGCTCGTTCTCCTTACCGAGGATAACGAACCCTATCTGGTGGTAGGGCTCGACACCAATATCGACCGCTTCATTACGGCAGGCACGGTGACAGGACGGCGGGTACCACCGCTCAAAGGATTGCCCTCAGAGCTCGATTTCGCGAGCAGGGTGATCGTTACCGACGATATCGTCTTGATGGAGCCGCTACGCGCGACGCCCGAACAGATCAACTCAGAGCCTGAGCGTTTCGCGTTCAAGCGAGTGCTCATGGACACGACCTACGTGTTTGCTGGTGCCAGAATCAAAGACGCCCCCAAGGGCCTGGAGCACCTCGGGTTTGGGCTGGCGACAGACAAACTGGGGAGCGGGTCGAGAGACGACAGCCTGACCGTAGTGGACCCGTACAACACCGAAACACAGGTCCGTGTGGCGCAGATCACGGGCACGGTGCTCTCCCTTAAGGCAGCAAGGTTGTTGCTGGTCCAGCTATACGGTCTTGCGCCTGACGACGTGCGCGAGGCGCTGGACAGACCAAGTGTGTTCTCCGAGAACCCCATCCCCGACGTTCCCCCGCCGCTCGCAATCGAAGACCTGATACCAGGCAATCAGAAGCTGCGTAAATACCACGGTGAAGTGGTCCGTGTGAAGGGCATCGCGCTGGGTGGAATGGTCAGGACAGAGGACATCCCCAAGGTTCAGGACCTCCCACTTCAGATCACTGCCAAAGGTTTCGGGGTCGTTGACCCAACGGGAGCCATGCCCATCTTCGGCATCAGCAGCGAGGATGACAGCGGCGTGGTCTTCGGGTTCTACCATTTCGATCTGTCAGTATATTGCCCTGACGACACAGCCTGCTTTGCTTTCCTGATAGATAAAGAGGCCGAGCTGCTGGACCCGTTCGAGGAGGTCGAGCGCGCCGGTTTTGGAGACCGTGTGAAGGCCACTTTCGCCGGGTACACCGTGGTCGAACTGCCGACGGTTGAGTTGGGGGGCTTAACCCTCGAGCCCGTCGACGTTCTAGTACCGGTGCCCCCGAACCTGGGTAACCCGATCATTGTGACGCGGCATGGCGATCTGACGACCGGCGACTACCTCGGCACAGTGACTGTTGATGGTTACATGATTGATGGAGCCGTGTTGAAGTTGGCTCCGTTATTTCTGATTGAGAACGGACCTCGAGTAATTATCGCAAGCGGTGACAACGTAACGTTCGAGAGGGGGATACCGCCACCGCTTCCGTCGACGCCTCTACCGACCTTACCCCAGGTGCCGTCCCCGCCGACGGCCACACCCACACCCTCGCCCACACCCACCTTGACACCAACTCCCACACTGTCACCTATACCTACACCAACGCCGACTCCCACGCAGGTACCTTCATACTCGCTGACCGTAACCATCGAGCCCTCTGGCTCAGGCACCGTAGTACTTGTTCCGACTGGAGGAACTTACTCGGCAGGGACGGTGGTTACGCTGACCGCAATACCGGCATTACTTCGAATATTTACTGGTTGGACTGGCGACGCGTCTGGAATCGTGCCCCTCATATTTGTCACCGTCGACGGCAATAAAACTATCACCGCAAATTTCTTTCCCTAGCCGCAATTACGGTCGCAGATCGGGCGACTGTATCCCAAACAGCCTTCCTTATGCGAGCGTCGGTTAACAGAACCAGCAACCACTTTGTTAGAATCGCGCGGTGAGCTATGCCGCAGACCTTCATCTCCACTCCTACTTCGCCAGAGGGACCAGTCCGGACCTGACGTTCGAGAATCTGGCTAAGTGGGCCAAGGCCAAGGGCATCGATCTCCTGGCCAGCGCGGACTTCACCCACCCGGTCTGGTTCGAGGAGACTACAAAAAAGCTGCGAGATCGCGGCGACGGGCTCTACGAGTTCGACGGCGTCAGGTTTGTTCTTGGGACAGAGGTCAACTGCACGGGGGAAGAAGCCGGAAAGCACCGGCGGGTGCACATGCTG
>JAQBTI010000044.1 GCA_027624995.1 Chloroflexota bacterium | reverse complement strand
CCGGTAAAGGAAACCGAGTGGCTTCAGGCCGCCGCCGACCGCACGGGGTATCCGCACGCCATCGTTGCCTACGCCGACCTCAGGGACCCCAGGGTCGAAGAGGTTCTAGACCGGCACTGCCAGTACCCAAACATGCGAGGCATCCGGGACTTCTCTTATGGGGACTACCTCGTCGAGCCGGACTTCCATCGCGGCTTCGCGCTGATGGCCAAGTACGGTCTGGTCGCCAGCTTCAGCGTCCAGTGGCCGGACATGGGAAAGTTGCGCGATCTGGCCGCGAGGTTTCCTGACGTCCCCATCGTCATCGACCACACCGGCGCTCCGGCGGAGCGGACCGACGAGTATTTCGAGAGCTGGCGACGGGCCATGGCCACCCTGGCGGAGGCCGGGAACGTCGTCTGCAAGATATCCGGGCTCGCCATGACCGACAACGACTGGACGGTGGAAAGCATCAGGCCGTACGTGCTCCACTGCATCGATACCTTCGGCGCGGACCGCTGTCTGTTCGCCACCAACTGGCCCGTCGACTCCGTGTGGAGCTCCTACGACGCAGTGATCGATGCATACCGCGAGATCACATCCGGATTCAGCGCTGACGAGCGTGCCGCTATGTTCTCCGGCAACTCCGAACGGCTCTACAAGATCTGAGTGAACGTTCCCGGCAGAGCCTCCGGCGGGAGCGCGAGCACAACCACAAAGGCATGATTGAGCCACCACTTGCGGCGTGATTGAGAAGACAGCGGTTGGCCGATCTATCGGCGGCGTGACCTAATCCTCATTACTCTGATAATCTGCCTTCGACCTACGCCAAAAAACAACAGGAGATAAGAAATGCGCATTGACATCGTAAACGGGAATGTCGTGACGGGTGACGGGGAGTCATATCTCGAGGACACGTCTGTCATCACCCAAGACGGTTTGATCACCGATCTTCCGAAGATCCGCCACGTCCCGTACAGAATCTATTCGCATAGAGTCCTCGACGCCCAGGGCGGCCTGATCATGCCCGGCCTGATCAACATACATGCCCACGTGGTTAGCTTCGGTCCGCTCTGTCCCGGGCTTCCGAGAGACGGTGCTCCCAAGGAGAGAATCCTGGCCAACCTCGACAACCATCTTCTTCAGGGAACGACCACCGTCCTCAGCCTGGACGGGTTCAATCTCCCTTTCGAAAACGACGCCATCAACAAGCTCCACCCTGTTAACGTCAAGAAGGCGACCCTCCATACACCGAAGAATATCGCCTCGGGAGACATGGGTGTCGGGAAAAGGCTGGAAGGAAACCACAGAAGATTCACGGCCGAAGAGGACGTGGCTTCCGGCGCCGTCGCGATGGGCGAAGTTGGTTCTCGGGCCACGACGGGCGCTACGTACGAGAAGAACGTACGGCTCGAACGGCCCATTTCGACGAGTGAGGCGCTGGCGCTTGATGATGCCTACGCGGCCGGTGACGACGTCGCCCTTGTCAGCGCCATGAAAAATGCCGGTATGGACGATATGACTCTGGATAACGTCAAGAAGCTCGTCAAAGAGACCAGCGTCGACACTTTGCAGGCGGCTGTGGAGGCGATACTGGAGACCATAGAGTACGCCCCAAGGCTCGGTGTGCCCGCCCTAGTCCACGCCGAACCACCTTCCTTTGATCCCCTTCGCGAGGCCGCCCGGGAACTGGGCTCTCGCCTTGTGGCCCTCCATGTAAACCATCGTGCCACCGTGGACCAGGCGGTCGGACTTGCCAAAGAGGTGAGAGGGTATGGCGGCTTCGTCGAGGTGATCTCGGCCGACCACTTCGGCGCCGGTCAGCTCGAGCCCGGCCCCGAAACCGCCTTCGCCATGATGGCGGAGGGAGTGGTCGACGTCCTTTCCACCGACTACTCGGGAGGCTATCACGACGCTGTTCTGCTGCTGATCAAGAAGGCTGTCGAAGCCAACGTGATCTCTCTCCCTCAGGCCGTCCGACTTGCGACCAGTTCGCCCGGCAGTATTGTTCCCGGCCTCGCCCCCGACAAGGGACTCATCGAACCCGGCAAGGTCGCCGACATTATCGTGGTGGATAAAGACGATATCTCCCACGTTAGGCACGTCATCATCGGCGGGCGGATTGTCGACGAAGACGGAAGGATCGTGGTTTAGAGCAATACGGGGAGAGTCGCACCCTACTGTGAAAGCATGTGGCGGCCGAAATCGGCGGCGAATCTCATGCGAACTCTCTGCTCAATGAAGTACAAAACAACTGCGACAGGGGTGGTTAGTGAACGTCTGGGCCATTCGAGCGTATTGACTGCGCTGGACACCTACTCACGCGTTCTCCCAAGACTACGCGAAGCCGCCCGCTCTAGGGTTTGAGGAGAGCATGCAAGATGCCAAGGACGAGAGTCGGTCGAACGGGCTACGCCTGACCTCCGATAACGGCAAAATGGCGGCAAGTTCAATTTGGCGCCGTGATCACCGAGAGCAGAGCAACTTCAGAGACCGCATTGTCATGCAGTGGAGGTGGTGCCGAAGGTCGGAGTCGAACCGACACGGGAAATTACTCCCAACGGTTTTTGAGACCGCCGCGTCTACCATTCCGCCACTTCGGCAAGTAGTCTGCTACAGCGCTCGACGCCATCGAAAGAGGTCAGGGGCGCATTCGCAAACAGATTGCGAACCCTTCGGCAGACTCAGCGTAGATTGTACCATCCCCAAGACATGTCGCTTGAGGATTCGTGCCATGGTGCCGCCTCATTGGTCGGCCACTACTTCGATAGCTAAGCAGGCCCCACAGCGATGGGACGGGATGGAGCGTACCGCAGAAATTTCGGTGAGACATGAACATCACCGTCCACATCGGGCAGCTTCCGCTGAATAACAAGACCCTCGCAACCTCAAGCTGAAGAGTGCCAGTTGTCGGGCACTCTTCAGGAAGAACCGCATTCGAATTCGGAAACCGGCGGAATGCTGTTCCGTTAGTAGAGCCGCGGGAATCCTTCCGGCCGCTAGCTTACTGGGCGGTACCGGTTCCCGTTTGCTGCGACAGCCCGCTTAGCAGACCGCGGGCCGGGGTGCCAAGCAAGCCGACATCGGTGGTGGTGTCGATCAATCCGGTTATTCCGGGAGAGACGGCAGCGGTTGAAGCACCCGGAGAGCCTACTGCAGCAATGCCGTTACTAACTCCCGACGGATTGACTTCTGTGATCACGCCTTGCGCCGCTGAGGCAGCCGCGACGGAGAGCATCATGAGGGATATTACAATTAGAACAATGGTCGTTAGTCGTCGCACGATTGAGACCTCTTGCAGTTTAGAGAAGCTTCGCCAAGAAGCCGATCATATCCTCGGCACCGCCGGCTGTCTAGATTTAGAGACCTAGAACGGAGTTCTGGAGAGAGCAGCACCGTACGAGAGTCGGCTCAGCGTCCAAGTTGATCGCGAGGAGGGAAGCCTAAGAGCTTGATCCGGCTTACCTCCTCTGCTACATTTCCATCTTTTTCTCGCCCGACAGGTAGGCTTCGGGCTCTTTCTGGAAAGCGCGGTTGCAGCCCGGACCGCAAAAGTAGTACGTCACACCTTCATGCTTCCAGGTGTCACCGGGCGGCTTGCCCATATCGACATCCATGCCGCACACTGGGTCGGTTGCAGACTCCGAACTCTTCTTGGAAAACAGCGGTATCTTCACGAAATGCCTCCCTTCGGTGATGTCCTGAGACCTCTCACCCCAGCCCTCTCGCATTGAGAGGGGATATTTGGTCGACGCTATGTTGCTAGGTTGACCCTCCTGAGCCTCAGAGAATTCGTCACGACCGTAACGGAGCTGATCGCCATCGCCGCGGCGGCCAGTATGGGGTTCAGAAATCCGAACTCGCCGAATACGGGGGAAAGAGCGTCGGGCACGCCGTCGGAGAACACAGGGTACAGCACTCCTGCCGCGATGGGGATCAACGCTACATTGTAGGCGAATGCCCAGAAGAGGTTCTGTCTTATCGTCCGCATGGTCGCCCTGCTCAGCTCGATGGCTGCCGCTACGCCCTGCAGACCCCCGCCGACCAGTGTGATGTCCGATGACTCAATGGCGATATCGGTCCCCGTCCCGATGGCGATCCCAACGTCGGCCTGGACCAGGGCCGGAGCGTCGTTGATCCCATCGCCCACCATGGCCACAATCCATCCCTCCTCCTGAAGCCGCATCACGACTGCCGCCTTATCACCGGGCATCACCTCGGCGAAGACCCGGTCGATGCCGACCTGCTTGGCGACGGCGCGCGCGGTACGCTCGTTGTCGCCGGTCAGCATTATCACCTCCAGGCCTTTCCTGCGGAGGGATTCCACAGCCTGTTTGGAGTCCGCCCTGGGAGCGTCCGAGACGGCCATCAATCCCTCAACCACACCATTTGCCGCCACGAACAGGAGGGTCTTTCCCTGTTCTTCGAGTCTGCCGGCCGCCGACTCCAGGTCATTCGTGATCGCCAATCCCTCCCGTGACATCATCGCACGGTTGCCGATCGCGACCGCCGACCCGCCGATCCGCCCCTCGATGCCGAATCCCGGCAGGGCCCTGAGGTCCTCCACAGCGGTTAGCTCCAACGCCTTTTCCGCCGCAGCCTCTACGACCGCTCGCCCGATCGGGTGTTCCGAGCCCCTTTCGACGGCCGCGGCCAGCGCCAAGAGGTCATCCTCAGCCATCGATTCAGTCACTATTTCGACAACCGATGGACGCCCCGCGGTTACCGTGCCAGTCTTATCGAGGACCACGACCTGTACCTTATGCGCCCGCTCCAACGCCTCGGCGTTCTTTATCAGCACACCGCGCTCAGCACCTTTGCCGGTGCCAACCATGATCGCTGTCGGAGTCGCGAGGCCCAGAGCACATGGGCAAGCAATTATCAGGACAGCCACAGCCACCAGCGTCGCGTTTACGTAGGCGGGCGGCGGGCCTACCAGTAGCCATATGGCAAAAACGGCCAGAGCGACACCAATGACGCTCGGAACGAAGTAGCTCGCAATTACGTCTACGAGACGCTGGACCGGGGCCCTGGAACCCTGCGCCTCCTCGACCAGTCTCACGATCTGAGCCAGTGCGGTCTCCCGGCCCACCTTCGTTGCTCGGAAACTGAAGCCGCCGGTTGTATTGACGGTGCCACCGAACACGGTGCTGCCCGGGTCCTTGTCCACCGGAAAGCTCTCCCCAGTCAGCATCGACTCGTCGACCGCGGTGACGCCGCTGATGACTTCACCGTCGACCGGCAGTCTCTCGCCAGGTCGGACCACTACCACGTCTCCTTCGAGAAGGTCCTCGACGTCGACATCGGTTTCTCGTCCATCTTTCACCACACGGGCCTGCTTAGGTTGAAGGCCGATCAGCGCCCGTATCGCGCTGGATGCGCGGCCCTTCGCCCTCGCCTCCAGGAATCGCCCCAGAAGTACCAGGCCGACTATGGCCGTGGAGGTGTCGAAATACGTGCCCGTGGCCCGCCCGTCGAAGAAAGAGGTATCGCCGAAAACCGCTACGGCCGCGCTGTACAGGTACGCGACAGAAGTTCCGGTTGCGATCAGCGTGTTCATATTCGACGTGCGGTGCTTCAGGGCGCCCCACGCCGACGAGTAGAACTGGCGGCCAGCCCAGAATTGCACAGGCGTGGCCAAGGCTAGAAACACCCAGTCCGGACGGAGCGGCAGCCAGTCCAACGTAGTCGAAACTGCCATGGACACCATAATGACCGCAGCGACGGCGAGACTGAACAGGAACTTCACTTTGAGCAGCGAAAGCTCGCGCCGGCCTACCACGTCTCCCTCGTCGTCGCCCACTACCCCGGACACCGAGTACCCGGCGTCCTCCAGCGCGTGCCGCAAGTCCGATACGCTGACCACGCCTTGCACCAACTCAACGGTGGCCCGGCCGGAGTCACCGTCTGCATCAACATTAACTACGCCTTCTAGGCTCCCAAGCACTCCCTTGACAGTCTGCCCACCTTCCGACTTCATCACGTCTTCGATGACCAGGGTTACTTTGGTCGATTCGATTCCGTAACCTGCGTCCTTTACAGCTTCGGCAAGATCCTCCAATCGTGGAGGCCCATCTACAAATTTGACAGTCGCCTTTTCCGTCGCCAGGTTAACCGTGACCTCCTCAACTCCCTCCACCGACTGCAGGGCGTGCGAAACGTGCGAAACGCAGGACGCGCATGTCATTCCACGGACGGGTATCGTTAGTCGGTCTTTGGTCTGCGTGGTCATCCGATCAAGTTCTATCACTCAGTGCGTACAGTTGGAGTAATTCCCCAAGTACTTCATCCTCGCGGCCGTCCTTCACGCCGTCGATTACACAGGAATGGAGGTGACCCTCCAGCAAAACGCCTTCCAATTTCTGAATGGCGCGGCGGACCGCAAACGTCTGCTTGAGGATGTCCACGCAGTACGTGTCTTCCTCGACCATGCGTCGCACCCCTGCCAGGTGTCCTTCGATGTAGCTGAGACGCTTGAGGCCATCGCGTTTCTGCTCGGAAAGGTGCTGGTGGTTGCCATCAGATGTCATATTTTTCGCTCTTTCGCTCCAGGTCGTATACCCCCACCCCCTGGGTCTGGGTATACGAATCATACCGATCGCAAGCCCGGTCGTCAAACAAAGAGAGAGCCGGGCCACCATGGCCCGGCTCAATTTTCCTTCTCGCCGACGTACGACGGGGCTTGGACTACATGGTCCTAACCACGCCAACGACCCTACCTCGAACGGCAACCTTTTCAGCAGGCACCGATATGGGCTCCATGGCGCTGTTAGCAGGCTGGAGACGCACCGTATCGCCCTCGAGATAGAACCGCTTCAGCGTTACCTCCTCGTCGTCCAATAGCCACGCCGCCACCATGTCACCGTTGTCCGGGTGAACGACGGGCTCGAGGAGGACCAGGTCGCCGTCGGCAATGAAAGCATCGATCATGGACGTTCCCTTCACTCGCAGGGCGAACACATTTTCCTTGCCCTGGGTGAGAGACGTGGGAAGCTCTATGTTTTCCAGATTCGGGTCGTCGAGCGCCTCCTGTGACGGGACCGGGATTGGAACGCCCGCCGCGATGCTGGCTAGGACTGGGACGTTGACGAATCCGCGCCTAGCCCCACCGTCGAGCAACTCTATTCCTCTGGAGACTTCGGGAAGGCGCCGCAGATTTCCTTCTCTTTGAAGCACTTGAAGATTGTAATCGACGACCGACGTGGAGCTAATATCACATCCGGCCTGTATATCTCGCACAGTAGGCGGGAACTGGTGCTCGTCCATGAAGCGTCTGATAAACGCCAGTATTCCCTGCTGGCGAGGTGAGAGCTTCCCTTTCATATCGGTCCTCCCTAATTAACTAATAGTTGTCGGTGCGGTTGGGACATCTGTTCTGGATAGAAATTAACAGAACAGATGTCTTGTGTCAACCCCCAGAGACATGCTCTATCGCCGAATTGACGGTGCCGACGACGGATTGTAGGATAGTGAACCGATTTACCAAGTGCCGTACGGCTCGTGTGGTGACTTGTCAAAATGAGCGGAGGATCCCACAAAAGTGATAAGTAAAACCCTACCGATTATGGCCCTGCTTGCGATCGTATCTCTCGTTGCTGTCGCCTGCGGGAGCGACCCGGAGGTCGTGACGACGACGACCAAGTCGCCTCCCCCTCCCGAGAGACCGGCGACTCCCGTCCCGGTCGGTCAGGATAACGGCAGCGGATCAAATAGTGGAGACGGAACACCCGTAACTGTCGGGCTTCAGGACATCGGGGGCAGCGGAAAGTACAAGTTCGTCGAGTCCGAACTCAGCTTCAAGGCGGGCGAAACGGTCAGTTTTACCTTTAAATCGGAAACTGAGTTCCACACATTCACCGTGGATGACCTGGATATCGACGTCTCCGTCGATTCGGGAGTGGACGAGACTCTCACCTTCACTTTCGACAGCCCAGGGACTTACAAGTTGATATGCGTGCCCCACGAGAGTCAGGGGATGGTTGGGACGATAACCGTTCAGTAGCTCACTTGATGCGGGCTCGGGACTCACTGACCCCGCGTCGGGGGCGTCTAGGCTTGCGCCAGTCCGTTATGCGGGTCAGCGGTGGGCGATCCGACCATTGACGCTAAATCGGACGCCGCTCTATACTTACCCAAGCTGATACAGCTGATACGTAGGGGGGTTGAAGTATGCGACTTACGTGCCTGCAAGAGAACCTTAGTCGCGGGCTTTCAATCGTCGGGCGAGCCGTAGCTACTCGTACCACGCTGCCCATCACTCAGAATGTCCTAATCTCGACCGACCAGTCCCAACTCAAATTGTCCGCGACCAACCTCGAGATCGCCATCAGCACGTGGATCGGCGCCCAGATCGAGGAGGAGGGGGCTATCACCATCCCTGCCCGCCTCCTGACCGAATTCGTAAATTCGCTGCCGGCCGAGCGGATCGACATTAGCTCCATCGCGCAACCCAAAGGCCTGGACCTCCAATGCGCCAGATTTGAGGCCCACATCAACGGAACCGACGCGGATGAGTTCCCGCCCATCCCATCGGTCGAGTCCGGAGTGATTGGCAAGATGGAGCCTGGGGCGCTACGGGAAGCGATTACACACGTCGCTTTCGCGGCCGCGACTGAGGAGTCGCGCCCGGTTCTTACGGGGACCAAAGTGGAGATAAGCGGCCAAGATGTGACCTTCGCAGCGGCGGATGGTTTCAGACTCGCCGTCCACAAAGGCAAGCTTACGGAGCCGGTATCCGAAGACATCAGCTTCATAATTCCGGCCCGGGCACTTCAGGAGGTCAACCGGCTCATAGGCGGCCAGGAGGCACCGATCGAGTTCACGGTGACGCCGTCCAAGAGCCAGGCATTGTTTAGACTCGAGAATATCGAGGTGGTTTCGCAGCTCATCCAGGGGACGTTCCCGAACTATGCCCAACTCATCCCGCAGAGCTATGGCACCAGAGCGGTCGTGGAGCGAGAAGAGTTCCTACGGGCAACTCGTTCGGCATCGATCTTCGCCCGGGACGGCAGTGGAATCGTGCGGCTGGAGGTCACAGGCGGCGACGGCGCCGACGGCAAGTTAAAGGTATCCTCACGGGCCGAAGAGCTCGGCGACAACCAGGGCAGCATCGACGCCAAGGTAGAGGGTGCGGAGTCGGAGGCCAAGATCGCGTTCAACAGCAAGTACCTGTCCGAGGTGCTCGACGTCCTTGATCACGATCAGGTCGCCCTCGAGACCACCGCCCCATCCAGCCCCGGGGTTATCAGGGGCGTCGACGACGAAGCATACCTCCATGTCGTCATGCCGATGTTCGTCCAATGGTGACTATAGCTGGCGCTAGGGGAACGATCCAGTTCACGACCACCCGATCGGGCCTCACGGCCGCCTTGATCTCAAGGGCTCTCGGAACGCCGGCCGCTCATCTTCAAAGTTAAAGTCGGCCAGGCCGCCCTCTACCTGGGCGCAGCAGCCGAAGATCTCGTCCTCGCGTACACTGCGCTGCCTCACCGCATCGGCTCGTCGTTCTAGTCGCTATTCCAAAGAGCGTGGCATTGGTGGGACAATCCCTTCACGGGCCAGTTCACGTTCCGTAATGAAAGTTGTGCCTGGGACTACTGCGGTTTGGCCAATATGCGGCAGTGGGATACTGCTTCGCGACGTGAAGGGGAGAAAAAATCAGATGACCACTGTTAGATTGATCGAATACGACGAAGCGAGTCCTTCGGTGCGTCAGGTCTACGATGACATCAAGGCGACTCGGAAAACAGACTGGATCAATAACTTCTGGAAGGCGCTGGCGGTCCAGCCCGAGCTATTACACCGGACCTGGGAAGGTGTCAAAGCTGTTATGGCGCCCGGAACTCTCGATCCGCTGACCAAAGAGATGATATATATCGCAGTCAGCGCAACCAATTCGTGCGACTACTGCACCAACAGCCACACCGCCTCCGCGAGACTCAAGGGGATGACTGACGAAATGCTATCGGAGCTAATGGCGGTCGTCGGCATGGCCAATCAGACCAACGCCTTGGCCAACGGTTTTCAGGTCGAGTTTAACGCGGCTTTTCAGGCAGGCGGACTCACGTCCTAGCGAGCGACGGTCCGGACCAGCTTCTTTGGCATCAGCCGGGGTTTCTTGTTGAAACGCGGGCAATGGCGCATAAAGTGGGACGAGGCGCAGGGCCAGCCGCGCGGGGAATCCTCGTCTAGGCGCAGGAGGGGTCGTCTGTGTCCCAGCGCTTGAAGACCGGGTTGTCCCGCTGCGCGAGGAGCTCGCGGGCATCTATCCAGGATTGAGCCCACGCTTCGGGATCGCGAAGTTCGGTCTCGGGATGGGCCTTACTCCTCGCCACGAAGCCCGGAAAAACGTCACGGCCTGTGGGCTGACCGATCGGATTGTATCTAAGGTCCAGACTCCACCTGATGCGGTCGCTCTTGTTCGGAAGCGAGCCGTGGCAGGTCAGGCGATGCATGAACAAGGCGCTGCCGCGCTTCATGGGAATCGCGACGGCGTCTTCTATGCGGAACTGGTCGTCAGGGATGTGTAGGCCGGGCGTTGCGGCGTTCGGCCCGGCACAGTGGAACGCGAGACCCTCGTCGTGGCTCCAGGGCACTAGCTGAAGGCACCCCGCCTCTTCGTTGGCGTCCCAGACGGGTATCCACACCGTCAGCATATCGGTATCGTCGGCCGCCTCCGTCACGACCCCCAGGTCCTGGTGCCACGGCGTGGCACCGAGCTGGACGCGGCCGGACTCGTCCTTCGGCGTTAGGTGCTCCGGCGGCTTCATACGGACGTGCTGGACCGGATTGGAGTAGATCTCCGGTCCGATGATCGATTCGACGGCGTCGAGTAATGACGGGGCGGTAAGGGTGTCAAACACGGCTGGACCGTGCCACATCGGTGTGTCGTGACTTATGCCGTTCTGGGGAAGGGAAAAGTCGAAGTAGCCGGAATGCACCTTCCCGCTATCCTGATACACCCGCGTAAGTCGCTCGCCGAAGGGCAGGCCCGCATAGGTCGAGGATATCTTCCCTCCCTCGAATAGCTCCTCGGCCAACTTGTCGAGGACCATAGCGTACTCGACCTCGAGAGGCTCCAATACCTCGTTGGGTGAGACGACATCTTCCACGACGACGTAGCCGTCCGTGCGGAAGTGTTCGAGTTGTTCCGCGGTTAACGCAGGCATGGCCGACCTCCGGGACTGTGTTCAGGCTATCGAAAGGCAATAGTACGAAGCTCGAGTCAGCACTGTCAATTCATGCTTGGGGCCTCAAGTCGCAGCCTAGATGCCTGCCGGACCGAGGACAACCCTCCTTGCGGGCCGCACACCCGTGCTGTATGCTTGCCGCGGTTTTACACGAGAATCGAACCGTACCGTTGCAGGAGGAGTGACACATGGGCAAGCGACTCGGAGCTGGAAATTATCAGTACGAGGCGGTGGAGGACTGGCCTAGCATTCCAATCCCTGGCGTCGCGTCCGACGCGGCAACCGACTCCCAGGACCGAGTCTACATAGCCACTCGCACTAGTCAGGGGTTCGACGACACCACCGGCGCAATCCTCGTCTTCGACCGCGACGGCAAGTTCCTTAAGTCCTTCGGTGAAGACAAGCTCGTAACCCCCCACCACATTACCATCAGCGCCGAAGATGAGGTCTACCACACCGACGCGGCAGACCACACTGTGCGAAAATACTCTACCGACGGCGAGCTGCTACAGGTGCTCGGCACGCCCGGCCAGTCTGGAGCGCCCGGCGGCGGACCGTTCTTCAACCCGACCAGCGCCGTCCGCGCCCCGACCTCCGGCGATATCTTCGTCTCCGACGGATACCGGCAGAATCGGATCCACCGGTTCACTCACGAGGGCGAGCTCGTAGTCTCCTGGGGCAAGGGCGACCTTAGCTACGACGACGAGAATCTGGGCTCCAAGGCCAAACATGGCAAAGGTCCAGGTGAGTTCCACTGTCCCCACGGCATCGTCGTGGACAACGACAACAAGGTTTACGTCATGGACCGGACCAACGACCGGATACAGGTCTTCGACGAGAACGGTGAATATCTCAGCGAGTGGTCGATCCCGGGACCGAACGCGGCCGTAATCGACAGTGAGAACATCCTGCACTCAGCGTCCGGGGGACAGGTCTATCAGTCCACGCTGGACGGAAAGAACATCGGGTCGTGGGGAGAGAGCGGCGGGGAGGCCTGGCAGTTCACCGGCGGCCCCCACGGGATCTGGATCGACT
>JAQBTI010000043.1 GCA_027624995.1 Chloroflexota bacterium | reverse complement strand
CCGCCGCTGTCTTGCGGGTGATCGCGTCTTCGAGCTCCCATCGCTCAGTGACCCCCGTGTCGCCGATCTCGACCAGACTTGCGCCAGCGGCGCGGAAGGTGCGGGCGTAGCCAACGAGGTGAGAACGGTGGATAACGATTTCGTTGGGCATACCTCGAGTGTTAGGGAGCCGCGAGACCTTCGCAGGGTCGGTTCCGGTCATACAGGCTGCCGCTTCCAGCAGCATGCCAGCGGCGGAGCCTGCCGTCACGAGGCCAGCCTCAGCGCCGGTGACCCTCGCGATTACCTCGCCGGCCTTGTTGTTCAGATCGTGCATGTCGACGAAGTGGCACGACGCCTCGTCCATGGCACGCACGACCGGCTCGGGCATTATGCTACCACCCACGACAGTAATCCAGGACCAGCCGTTGATGACTGGCTTGACCCCGAGACGCTCGTAGAAACCTTCCCCACGATATGACTGCATGAAACCCTCCCGCTCACAGTTGGCCCGGAGTGTAAAGGCGACCCGATAGGCTGTCAACACAAGGCAGCGCGTGAGTTTACGAGCGGCGTAATGCCTGGGCCGACAGGGAACCGGTGCATGCCTCGCCATCGACGGCTATCTGTCCGTTGACCAGCACGTACGGGATTCCCACCGGATACTGGGCCGGGTCGTCGTACGTCGCGGTGTCGATGACACGATCGGCGTCGAAATTGACTATGTCGGCGGCATAGCCCTCCTCGATTCGGCCGCGTCCTCTTAGGCCAAAGCGGCGAGCGGGATTATCGCTCATACGCTGGACCATCTCCTCGAGGGAAACTACCGGGTGCTTTCGTCGCAGCCGGCCCAAGAGCCGCGGGAAGGTGCCGTAGGCGCGAGGGTGCGGACGCGAGTGCGCCGAAATCGAGTCGCTGCCGACCATGTAGTCGGGCCGTGACAGGAGATCGACCGCGTCACGGTATGTCTGATCCCAGCCGGCCAGGTCCGCGGGAGGCGCTTGAAGAAAACCCACCGTTAGCTCCTCTTCGAGCAGTAGCGAGCAGATCAGCTCGCCCGCGGAAACGCCTCGCTCACGGGCGGCATCCGAAAAGGTCATCCCTTCCAGATGCCGGTTGTTCTCCGAAGGCACGTGCGTAAACACGCCCTCGTCGTTTTCCACGTTGCCGGTGTGATGTTCGTCGATGTACGCCGCAATGGAGCGTCGCTTTGCCGAGTCCCGCAACAACTCCAGGATGGCCTCCGTCCCGCCGTCGTTGGCTTCAGAAGCAGGAACATCATTGGGTAGCCGCTGCCCGTAGGGAACGGGTATAGCTCCAGAGTGCAGTCGACCCCTTCGGCCTCGGCACGGTCGATATCCTCCATGAGCCGCTCCACCTCACCGGCGTTCTCGTTGGCGGTCCGGTAGTGGGAGAAGTGGACCTTCACGCCCGACCGCCGCCCGATCTCCAGGGCCTCGGTGACTCCTCCACCGCCGAATCCACGCTCCGTGTGGACATCCCTGAGGTGGGTAATGTAGACGCCCCCGAGGCGGGCGACGACTTTGCAGAGCTCTATCAGCTCCTCCGTATCGCTCCAGGAGTTGGGGAAGTAGGACATGCCGGTCGACAGGCCTATGGCTCCATGTTTCATCGCCTCCGCCACCAAGGCTCTTGCGGACTCCAGATCCTGGCCACGAAGCGGCCTGTCATGGAACCCTACGGTACTGATTCGCAGAGCGCCGTGTGGTACGGGGTAGGCGACGTTTATGGCCGTACGGTTGTGGTAATTGCCCAGGAACGCGTCGACGCTTTCCGTTTCGATGTCCTCCGGGGGCAACCCATAAATTCCGGAAAGGTACCGGCGGAACATCAAGTAATGCTGATGCGACGATGGCGCGTAGGAGCTGTGTGTTCGTATAGAGGCCAGATTTCGCGATCGGAAGATGCTATGGTATGGACTCCCGTCCGCAGACCACCCCGGAGAAAAGCCATGCCCAACAAACCGAACCTGCTTTTCATTCTGACCGACCAGCAGCGCCGAGACTCGATGGCCTGATACGGCAATCGGTGGATCAGCACGCCGAACCTGGACGCGCTGGCCAGCCAGAGCTTCGTGTTCGATAACGCGTATGTGACGCAACCGGTCTGTACACCGGCCCGAGCGTCCATCATGACCGGCCTCTATCCGCAGACGACGGGCCTGGCCAAGAACGGCATAGCTCTCGACCCACACACAAAGACCATCGCCGACATGGTATCCGAGGACTACATTCGCGCCCATTTTGGGAAGTGGCACCTAGGCGACGATTTGGTCGCACAGCACGGCTTCGAGGAGTGGATCAGCCTCGAAGGAGTACATTCCCTGCGTCAACTGTCAGATGGAGACGAACTCCCCGACTACTATCGCTTTCTTCGGGAAAACGGAGTGGAGCCACCAACCTTCCCGGCAGGCTACGAGATATGGGCGCCCGGAGCGGAGTTGGCGGAGGAGCTGGCTCCGGCTTCCTTCTTGGGGCAAGAGGCTTCTCGCTTCATCCGCGGGCACGCGGCGGCGGGGAGCGGCCGGCCGTTCATGCTCTACGTCACTTTCTTCGAGCCGCATCCTCCTTACACCGGGCCGCTTAACGGAATGTACTCACCCGACGAGATCGACGTCGGGCCCGCGTTTCTGAAGCGCCCGCAAAGCAGTTCCCTGCTCAATCAGCTGCGCGCGGACTACTACATGGCTGGGAACCTCAACCCGCTGGGCGTAGCAGGCGGCGACATCCACGATACGACGACCGAGGCCGGGTGGCGAAAGCTTCGGGCGCAGTACTTCGCCAACGTGACGCTAATGGACCGGGCCGTCGGCAGGATCATGAGCGCCCTGGAGGAGTCCGGGTTGGCAGATGAAACGATAGTGGTGTTCACCAGCGAGCATGGCGAGATGGCCGGGGACCACGGGATGTTGGAGAAGCGCAGCCTCTACGAGGAGGCGTCGAGGGTCCCGCTGCTGGTCAGAGCGCCCGGGCTTGAGGGCGGCGGCACGATCGTCGAGGGAAGTATCGGACAGATTGATCTGGTCCCAACTCTCCTGGAGCTCCTCGGCGAGCCTCTCCAGGATGGCCTGGAAGGCGTGAGCAGGGTCCCAGTCCTTCGGGATGGAGCGTCGCTCAGAGACAACGACGTCTTTCTTCAGTGGAACGGAGTCGACGATCGCGATCTGGGAGCCCGGACATCAACAGAATGATCGCCCAGCCCTGGCGGTCTGTGGTGACCGGGAACCGGTGGAAGCTGAACCTCAGCCCGGGTGATCGATGCGAGCTGTACGACTTGAACGCGGACCCGTACGAGATGGCCAATCTCTACGACGACCCGGCCCATCGCGAACGCATCCACGACATGACCGAACGCATTCAGGGCTGGCTAGACTCGGTCGCCGACGACACGTCGCTGCCGCAGGTCTGACCGTCTCGCTCAAACGGCTTTGCAATACGGGTAGCAATGCGAGGCCGTGGTTCGACAAGCTCACCACGCATGGAGGTTCAAACTCACCGTTCGCCCTGAGCTTGTCGAAGGGCAGTCCGCGTGCGACGCTTTTCCTGTGGAGAGCCCATTCAGACGCGTAGCTTGACGTTCGCCCGCTCCTCCTGAAGAGTCGAGGCTATGGTCCGGTCTTTGTCACCCCATCCTCGGTTGATCGCCTCCGACACCTCTCCAAGACAGATATCAAATCATCCTGGTGGGCACCTGATATCGCTCCGCCAATTCCGCCGCCAGCTTGTAGTCTTTGTGGGCCAGCTTCACCGCGAACCGTGGCGAGAACTCTCCCCGAAACAACGTCGCCGGCAGGCGCTTATTGAGGCTCATATTGCCCGACATAGAGCTCGCCTGTCGGATAGCCTCGATCAGCCTCGGCAGTTCCACCCCCGCCTTGACGCCTAGAGTCATGCATTCGGTCAACAGGAGATCGATGCTCATCGCCAGCGCATTGTGGACGATCTTAGTAACCGAGCCTGACCCCAGCTCTCCGACCCAGACCACGCACTTGGAAAACGGCTCCAGTACCAGCCTGGCCCTTTCCAGGACTGCCTCATCGCGTCCCACAAATAGGGTCATGTCACCGGCCTCCGCCCCTTCCTTCCCGCCGTCGAGTGGGGCATCCAGCATATAGGCACGCCTCTTTCTGACGGCCGCGCCGACTTTGGGGACGAGCTCTGGCGAATTGGTCGTAAGGTCGATGTAGACCGCGTTCGGCTGGAGCTTTTCGAGGACTCCACGAGGCCCCATGGCCACAGCATCCATCTCCCGGGGACCCGGCAGGCAAGTTAGGACGACTTCGCACAGCTCCGCAAGATGCGCCGGCGACTCGGCCCATACCGCACCCCGTTCTTGAAGAGGGATGGCCGGCTCCCGCCGAACGTCATGCACCGCTAGAGAAAATCCGGCGTCCAGCAGCCATCCCGCTGTGGGGGCTCCCATGTTTCCGAGACCTATGATTCCTGTCCTCATCGCGGATACCTCTCTGCCACTGCCGGGTTTGCATATGGCCCGTCGCACCAGTAAGCCTTGTCATTCGACAAAGCTCAGTGCTTTTGGAGCGCGGGGACTCAAGCTCATGGTGAGTGTTTCGATCGACTCGAGCATTTGCGAATGTGGCCGCAAGACTACTACGAGCAGACCTGGCCTCGCTCGTACGCCCGGACAATCTGGCAGTTGAACTTCGGTCACGTGAGGGCCCGCCGTGCGCCCGCCATCGCCAAGGACTCCGCGACGCACTATGAGGAGTGCACGACCCTCGCTAACGCGCTCACCGAGCGGAGCGGCGATCAGTACCATATACTTGG
This sequence comes from Chloroflexota bacterium, assembly GCA_027624995.1. Classification (GTDB taxonomy): domain Bacteria; phylum Chloroflexota; class Dehalococcoidia; order Lucifugimonadales; family CATQGZ01; genus CATQGZ01. Next base: position 7,501 of record JAQBTI010000043.1, on the reverse strand, counting down.
TGACCAGCGGAATCGTCCAATCACCCCGGCGACTGAAGAGGAGTGTTTCTCAAGGGTGGCGGAACCGTCTCCTATCCGACCGATTCAAAGTTCAAATGACGGCCTATTCCATCATCTTTCCACCGAAGGAAAACCAGGACATGATCGATGCGTTCGGCTCGGTTGCAGTTACCATCATGTTCCTTACTTACTGGCTCGAACCACGGTCAAGGTGGTACGTTCTTGCATTCGCGGCCGGGAGCGCCCTGACCGCGGTATACAGCGGAATAGTCGAGGCCTATCCGATCACCGTCATTGAGTCCCTGTGGGCCATGATCGCCCTTCGCCGGTTCGTCGGTCGCTCCCGGGCGGAGACATCGGCACCCGTCGCCGCCTAGCCGCCGGGCGTAAGGCTGGAAGATGACCAGACTCCAAGATGTCAATACAACCGATATCGTCGGCGCCATCCGGCTGGGGTGCGAAACGATGTCCCGGACATTCAACGCGGACGACGGCGATCTGCCCTACTTCTCCGCCAGCGCCAGCCCGGTAGCCCAGATGCTCGACGTTTTCGGACCCGAGGCCCACGTCCCAGGCCGGCATCTCAACGCCCTCCTGAGCGCCGAGGACTCAGCCGGGATAACGATCGACGAGGCCGTCGTGGAGAAGCACGCAAGAGCCGCATTCTTCTCATTCAGCGGACCGGTGCGGCTCCCGCTCCGGCGAGCCAGACTCGGTGGAGACCTCTCGGTGTTCGCTCCGCACGACGTCCGAGAAGGTCTCCACGCACTCTACGCTCTCGCGAGGTTTCGCGGCTCGGCTCGCGCCAGCAGGCTCTTCGAGGAGAGTGTCGCCGAGGTCTTTGCACTCTGGGACCCCGACGAGGGATGGGCCTACGACGATCTCGAACGGGACCACGGGATCACTGCAGCGAGGGAACAGTCCTTCGTCTCTGGCGTTGCCCGCGCGATCGGACCACTGGTCAAGTACTACCGTGCCACCCATTACGGACCGGCGCTGGAGCTTGCGCTCGTGCTCAAGGAGAAGGCCATTGCCGAAGTGTTCCGTGCTGACGGCTCCTTCGACTCGGGTAGGTTCGGCACTCACAACCACTCAACTACCTGCGTGATGTCGTCGCTTGCCCAACTCGCCGACCTCACCCGCGACGCGAGTCTGATGGGCCGCGTGAAGGCCTTTTATGACAAAGGGCTGTGGGAGATGAGGGACGAGCTGGGGTGGTCGGTCGAGACCTCCAACCCGGAAGACACCTCCGCGCGGGGCGAGGCCAACAACACCGGCGACATCCTCGAAACGGCGTTGATACTGGGCCGCTGGGGCTACACGCAGTGCTACCACGACGCCGAGCGCATTCTCAGATGCCATCTTCTGCCCTCGCAGCTACGAGACATCTCGTTCATAACTGAAGCCCCCAATCCCGAGCGCCTCGACGGGCGGAGCGACGTGGCCGCCAGACTCAGGGGAGCATTCGGTTTTCCGGCGCCCTATGGGCACCAGCCGGTCAAGATCATGCAATCCAACAAGCCTCGGCTCGGGTTCAATCTCGATATCGTTGGCGGCGCGGTGGGCTCACTGTGCGAGGCGCTTCGTGAGGCGACGCGACTCGACGAGACCGGCCATTGGGTCAACTTACTGTTCGACCGCGAGTCCCTGTCGGTCCTGGTCGAATCGCCATACACACATCCCGGACTGACCGTGCGTCTGAAGACACCTGGGCCGCTGTTCGTTCGAATTCCTCCCTGGGCCGACGTCGAGTACGTACACGCGCAAGGATTCGACATACCGTTCCGCCATACGAACAGCTATCTTTTCGTCTCTCATCCACCCGTAAATCGAGCGATCTCCATAGAGTTCTCCATGGCTCCTCAGCAGATTACTTTGAAAAACCCTGACGGCCCAATCAGAGTCTGCCTGAAGGGTGACCAGGTCGTCGCGATGGACAACCTGGGCGCCGACCTGACATTCTTCGACCCGATCGACTAACGGAGGAGAACATTGAAGACCAATCACGTGCGCGAAAAGCTCAAAGCAGGGAAGCAGGCCATCGGCTGCTTCTTGGGCTTGGGCAGCCCCAGTGTGGCCGAGTTGATGGCGCACGCCGGCTTCGACTGGCTGGTCATCGAGACGGAGCACAACGGCCTGGATTCAGCCGAGATCGAGCACATGCTGAGAGCCATCGATGGCACCGATGCGGTGCCGATCGTGCGGGTCCCATCCTCGAACCCGGTGTTCATCCAACGGGCCCTGGATATGGGGGCGATGGGCGTCCTCGTGCCGATGGTAAAGTCGGCAGAAGAGGCTCGCGCCGTCGTCAGTGCGACGCGTTATCCTCCGGAGGGGACCAGGAGCTGGGGGCCGCTTCGAGCGTCGGGCTATACCTTCGACAATGACGATTATTTCGAACGGGCCAACGAAAACATACTGGTCGCGCTCATCCTCGAAACGAAGGACGCCCTGGACGATCTGGAAACGCTCGCCGGGGTGACCGGGGTCGACGCAATCTTCCTCGGACCCTGGGACATGTCACTCGCGCTGGGCCTCGATCCAAGGCACCTGCCTCTACCCGAAATCGACGCGGTCCTGGACCGCATGGTGGAGCTTTCCTTGAAGACCGGCATCGCGGCGGGCGCCGGGGCCGGCACGCCGGAAGAGATTCGCGAGCGGCAGGCCGCGGGCGTTACGTTCCTCAGCTACGGTCCCGATTATGGCCTGTTGGTCCAGGCGGCCCGGGCCGGCCTGGAAGCCTTCGACCGCGGGTAGCGGTCGAGACGAACATCCTCGATTGTCCGAGTCTGAATTCTCCGACTCTACGGGAACTTGCTACCAGTGCGGTCAAGTGACGTTCCAAGCCTGGCCGCGATGCGACGTTTGAGCTCCCTACTTTATATAGAGACTCAGAGGGACTACGCGCCGTAAAAGGCCTTGGCTTCCTGGTAGTCATCCAGGGTGTTCAGGTCAAGCCGGACCATCGGATCGTCGATCTCGACCTCGGTAACCTCGTCGCGGTGCGCCTGAAACACCGCCCGGACCCCCTGGCCTTCTTCAGTGATCGAGCACAACTCCTCCGTCAGCGAGGAGGAAAAGACCAGGGGGTGGCCGCCCCTACCAAGGTATCGAGGCGACGTTATTAGCGAATCTTGTTCCGCATGCGCTCGCAAGACTTTGGAGATGATCTCAGGAGTGCGTGGCTGGTCCACGCCCAATAGTAGAATGGATTCGGAGGAGGGATCGACCTGCTCCAGACCAGTCTTAATCGACGTGGTCCTGCCCTGCCGGTATGCCTCGTTGACAACGTACCTGGCGCTCGGGTCCGTTACGTATCGGGCCACCGATTCCGCTCGGTGGCCTAGCACCACAATAATCTCCGATACACCCGCAGCGGATAGCGAAGAGAACTGGTACTCCAAGAGCGTAACGCCGCGCCACGAAAGTAGCGGTTTTGGCTGGCCCATCCGAGCGGACTCGCCAGCGGCGGTCAGGACCGCGGAAACGCCGGGCACTAGTCGGCGGCCGGCACCGATTCCCGGACCCTCTCTATGATTCGGTCGATCCTCTGCTCGTCCAGCTTCATTGGCAGGCCGGTACCGCCGAGCCTGAACATGAGCACCTCAGCCATGATACTTACCGCGATCTCATCGGGTGTCCGCGCGTGGATATCCAGACCGATTGGAGACCTGATCTCCTTGATGCGCCCAACCGGCAGTCCGCCGCGAGCCAGATCTTCGTAGATTAGGATCGTCTTGCGCTTACTACCCATGAGCCCAACATACTTCGCTGGAGTCTTCGCGGCGGCCTCCAGCGCGACGTTATCGTACCGGTGGCCCCGGGTCGCCACGATAATAAACGTGTTCGAGTTGATCGGGAGCTTTGGCAGTGCGTCCTCGGGTTTGAGAGCGAGGACGATGTCGGCTTCCGGAAACCGCTCCTCGTTAGCGAACTCCTCGCGATCGTCAGTGATGAATACGTGGAAACCGAGAGTCTTGGCCAGGGGCGCAATCGCTTTGGACACGTGGCCGCCACCGCAAACGACGATCTGAGGGGGCGTCGTATAGGCCTCGACAAAATATTCGGCGCCGTTTTCCGAGGTGACGAACTCGCTCTTTCCGTGGACCATCAGCGTTCGCGCCCGTTCGGCTGCATCTCTGTCGAGGGTCCGATCGCCCAGGGTCCCCTCCATGAAGCCTCCCTCATGGATGAACACCTTGGATCCGACCGGAGCGTCCATACCATTGCCCGGCTTGATAAGGCTGGCCATGGCGACCGGCGCGCCGCCTCCATAGGCGGCGTCTATCTCTTTGGCGTACGACTCATATTCGGCTGGCTCGTAGACTGGGTCTATCAGGAAGTACATCGTTCCGCCGCAGACAAGCCCGTCCTGGGCAGCCAAGTCCTCGTTCAGGTGATACTCCCGGTACTCCGCGGCTCCGCCGCGCTTAAGGAGCTCGCTGGCCGCGAACCAGATGTCGCCCTCCACGCACCCTCCGCCCAGGGTCCCTACACCGCTGCCGTCGTTACGCACGAGCAGCTTGGCACCGGGCTTCTGAGGTGTGGAGCCTTTTGTATGAACGACCGTGGCGACGACCACCGGCCGCTTCTGTCCGAGCTCGTTGGCTGCTTCGTGGAATACGTCTCGCATGCTAAGTCCTCTACCCCTCTCCGACGGGTCGCCGGTTCACGTCCTTAGCTTAGCAACTTGCCACGACCACTTCAAATTGGAGGTATCAGGGTCAAAGGGTCAGCGACGCCGCGAGCTTGCTCCCGGACCGGCTGGGCCCGACCACGGCCATGTTGAGCCGCTCCGAGACGAGTAGGTTTCCGGCGACCCGCATAACGTCATGCGTCGTGACCTCTTCCACGGCGTCCACGACCTGATCGACCTCCAGAATGTGTCCGTATAGGAGCTCTTGGTTTCCCATCCACGCACCCACGGCCCTGGTATCCTCCATCCGTAAGAGCATTCTTCCCGTGGCAAACCGCTTGGCCTTTTCGAGCTCTTCTTCCGAAAGCGAGTCTCGCATGCCGGCTGCCTGTTCGAGAACCGTCTGCACGGCGTCGTAGACTCGCTTGGGATCGACCCCCGCCGTTATCACGAACGCTCCTGAGTCGAGGAAATGACTCACACCACTTTGGATGTCATATGCAAGTGCCCGGTTCTCTCGGACCTCAACGAAGAGTCTGCTGCTCATCCCTTCGCCAAGGATTACGCTCATCAGGTCCATTGCATAGCGGTCCGGGTCGGCCAGTGAGATTCCCGGCACCGCAATAGCCAGGTGAGTCTGTTCCGTACGCCGGGTTTGAAGTCTCACCTGCGGCTCGGACTGCACCGGACCCACTGGAACCCATGTCTGAGGGCTACCGGCGGGCCACCCTTCCGAAAGACTCGACACAAGATCAACCACCTCAGCGTGTTCGACATTCCCAGCGACGCTGACCACGATATTCGAGGCTGTGTAGTGTGTTCCCAGGTGATCGAGAAGATCGTCTCGGCTCATGCTTGTGATGGACTCTTTTGTGCCGCCTATGTCCCGGCCAAGGGGATGTTCAGGCCAGAGCATTTCGTCGATGAACGCGTCGACCTTGGCGCCTGGATAGTCGTTTATCATATTGAGCTCTTCGACTATGACCATCCGCTCCTTCTCGATACTGTCCGGCTCGAAGAGGGAGTTGCGAATCAGGTCAACAAGGAGCTCGAGGCTCTCGCGGAATTGGGGGCGGGCGACCCTGCACCAGTAGGTCGTTAGCTCATGCTCAGTGCCCGCGTTGAGAGACCCGCCGGTGCCTTCAATGGCTTCGCTGATCTCCCTGGCCGTCGGCATCCGGGACGTGCCCTTGAAGAGCATGTGTTCAAGGAAATGCGAGACTCCGGCACGTTCGTCAGACTCGTAACGCGAGCCGACGCCGACGTATACTCCGATGGACACGGAGCGAGCGTGAGGCATCTCGGAGCTAACGACGCGAAGCCCATTCTCAAGGACCGTTTTGCGAAAGGCGGCCTCTTCCGTAGCCGAGCTTGTTAGCATCCATTGATTCTATGGCAGTGCCTGATTGAGCGTCAACGAGGCATTCATCTACGCAGCCCCTCCCAGGGTCTAGGCATCCAACTCTGCTAGAATCACGTTATATGAATGATGAAGGAGCCCGACCCACGACCCACCGTCGGGCTCACGCTTCGAGGTGCGGAAGGGCCAAATGAAAAGATACATCACGCCCACGTTCCTAGTCGCCGCAATTCTGGTGTTGTTGGCGGCCGTAGCCTGCGGCGGTGACTCAGACGAAATCAAGCCCGTCACCCGGGTGATCTCGCCCACGACCGTGGCCACCGAGGCCCCGAGCAGGCCTGAGCCCGTTCCCATAGAGAGTGCCGATACGATCGCGCCTCGGGTCGACCCCAAGCCTGTGATCCCCGAGGCGAGCGGTCTGCTGGCGCCGTTTACCGGCAACGAGCCGTTTGCACCCGAGCTTGCCGACACCGGACGGTGGATCAACTCCGAGCCGTTCACACTGGAGTCCCAGCGCGGAAAGGTCGTCCTTATCGACTTCTGGACATACACGTGCATCAACTGCATCCGGACGATGCCGTATCTCAGATCGTGGTACTCCAAGTACGCCGAACACGGTCTCGTCATGCTCGGCGTCCACACGCCCGAGTTCGAGTTCGAGAAGCTGTACGACAACGTGGTCGATGCGTCTCAGAAGTTCGACCTCAGGTACCCCGTAGTCCAAGACAACGACTTCGGGACCTGGCGAGCCTTCAGCAACAGGTTCTGGCCAGCTAAGTACATCATCGGTAAGAACGGTCGGATCAGGTATACGCACTTCGGGGAAGGGGAATATCAGGAGACGGAGCTCGTTATTCGGGAACTCCTCGAGGAGGCAGGGGCGGACCTTGCCGATGTTTCAGCCGACGCCGCGCCGCAGCCCGAGTTCGACACGAGGTCCCGCAGTGGGGACCCGATGACCAGTCTAACCAGGGAGCTTTATGCCGGGTACGAACGGAACTACGGCGCGCTGTCCAGCAACGGCGAAATCCCGCCGTACGTACTCCATCCGGAGTACTATCAGGAGGTCGATGCCGACGTCCTCTACGTCGACCCAGGCTCCCATCAGAACCACTTCCTGTACCTTAGTGGCCTCTGGCGAAATGAAGCCGAGCGGCTTGTGCATGCGCGTTCCACTGAGAACTACGAAGACTACGTCTCCTTAAAATTCTTCGCTACTAGTGTCAACGCGGTTATGGCACCTGTGAACTCCGGGACCCTCGATATGAGGATAACCGTCGACGGCCGTCCTCTCACCGAAGACGAAGCCGGGTTTGACGTCATGTTCGACGACGCGGGCAATAGCTTCGTTGTGGTAGACGACGACCGCATGTACAGTCTGATAAACAAAGAGATGTTCGGCACCCACGAACTCATTCTGAGCTCCAACTCGGACAAGTTCTCCCTGTTCGCCTTTACCTTCGGTTCGTACGTGGGCGGCGAACGAGAGTCGTAGTAGTCCATGA